>JAIDFC010000196.1 GCA_029054535.1 Rikenella sp.
GCGAGCCGTGTTCGCGGTTTTTTGGCGTACGAAGCGGATCTCGTCGTCGACGATGTCGGAGTATTTCAGTTTGATGAGGTCGGCGACGTTGATCCCGTTGCAGAGGTAGATGAAGAACCACAGGTCGCGGTAGTAGGCTCGCTGGCGCGATCCGTCCGAGTAGCGGACGATCTGTTCGATTTGTCGGAGGTTGAGGGCGATTTTTCGTCCCTCGCCCTCTTGGATCTCGAATTTCCCTTTCCCGAACGGGTAGTGCGAGTCGCGCAGGGCTCCGGTTCTGCGGGCTTCGTTGAGGATGGCTCGGATGGCGCGCAGGTGCATGCTGATCGTAACGGCGCTTTTGCGGGTCTTGCGCAACGATTCCGCGTAACGTTGGAGCCACGGAACGGTTACTTGGTCCAGACTGACGGGGTGGGGAGAGAAACGTTCGATGGATCGGAGGGTGTTGCTGTACCAGAGCATGTTGCCGATCCGTTGTTCGGTCCGGAGGGTGTCGATCCGACGGCGGAACAGGTCGTTCAGCGTGTCGCCGCGGGTGCGGCCCAGGCGACGGTTCAGGGCTTCGAACGAAAATTCGCCGCAGTCGATCAGTTCTCGGGTGTGTCGTTTGATGCGATCGAAACTGCTGTCGAGGTCGGCTCGGACTTCTAATAGGCGATGACTTCGGGTGCGGGGCATTTTCGCCCACTCGTCCGCCGAAAGCTCTTTGCCGGTGGGGTAGTAGCGTTGGACTCGTTTGTAGACGACTTGGATTTTGACCGGATAGAGGCCGTTTTTCTTGGCGCGTCGGGTGTCGAGCACCGAGGAGAGCGACACGCCGTCTTTCGCATACTTGTACATGGGTGATTCCGCTTTGGTTTTTCTGAAGCGGAAAAGTATGGAATTTGCGTGCAATTTGCATGCAGCGACGCGCGGAAGGGTCGGAGCGGCGGCTTAGTCGTCCTCTCTCTCGGAGGCGGCGGTTCGCGGTGTCCGCTCTTTGCGGTGTGCCTTTTCCTCGCCGCGACCTTCGACTACCAGCACGATCTCGCCTTTGGGTTCCCGGTCGGCATACCGTTCGGCCAGTTCCGCCAGGCTTCCGCGCACGATCTCTTCGAATTTCTTGGATATTTCGCGACAAACGGCCGCGCGTCTCGTCCCGCCGAAGAGTTCGGCGAGTTGTCCGAGGGTTTTTCCGACCCGGTGGGGCGATTCGTAGAAAATGAGGGTCCGAGGCTCGTCGGCGAGTTGTTGCAGGCGGCTCTGCCGTCCCTTTTTCTGGGGCAGGAACCCTTCGAAAACGAACCGGTCGCACGGCAGGCCGCTGTCGACCAGCGCCGGTACGAAAGCTGTAGGGCCGGGCAAGGTCTCGACTTCGATTCCGGCGTCGATGGCGTGGCGCACGAGCAGGTACCCCGGGTCGGAAATCGCTGGGGTGCCGGCGTCGGAGATCAGGGCGACGTTCTGTCCTCCGACCAGCCGGGCGACGATCTGTTCCACCACGCCGTGTTCGTTGAATTTGTGGTACGAACTCATCGGCTTGCTGATCTCCAGGTGTCGTAGCAGGTTGCCGCTGGTGCGCGTATCTTCGGCGACGATGTAGTCGCTCTCGCGCAATACGCGGATGGCGCGCAGGGTGATGTCTTCCAGGTTTCCGACCGGGGTCGGTACTACGTATAGTTTTGCCACGGTTGACGGTCTGATTACTTTGAGTATTTCGTGGATTACGTGCTGAGAACCATTCTGTTGCGGTCTGCAAGGGCTTTCCGAACGAGTTTCTGGTTGGAGAGCCCAGCGGCACCGGCCCGCACGATCGGGGATCGCGGTCGATGAGACAACGTAAAACGACCGCCGCCAGCAGAAGTTTTTGGCGTGCCGAGCAGTTTCAGGCCGGACGCCCGGACCCTGCGGTCGCGATTGTTGGCGAATCCGAGAATTATTGTTCGAAACGGGATTCGAGCAGGTCGATGAATTTGATCGTCGCCGCGTTTTCCGGGATCCAGCGGTAGGTCTCGCCGACATAGACCAAAGCCTCTTCCAGCGAGTCCATGGCGTCGATTTTTGCCGTTTCGGCCTCGAAGAGCGACTCGTTGCCGTGGAAGAGCGTGTCGATGATCTCGTGCCGCGCATAGGGACTCACCTCGATCCCCAGGATCCGGGGAGCTTCCGGTTTCGGAGGCTGCGGTTTTTCGGTCGCGGGTTCCGGTTTTTCCGCCGCCGCAACTTGCGCCGCAGGAGCGGGTTCCGTTGCCGTCGGTACGGCTTGGGATACCGGCTCCGGCTCCGACTTCGGTACGAATTCCGCTTCCGGAAACTCCAACTGCGGCGGACAGTGGTCGTGCGCCTCGTCGTCCTGTCTCAGATGGGTCTCTTCGGCCGGCTGTGCCGGTTCCGGCTCGATTTCCGGTTCAATCTCCGACTCCTGTTCTGTTTCCGCTTCCGGCATAACCTCCGCCACCTCTTCGACAACGACCTCTTCGGCCTCGACATCCGTATCTGTCGCCGGTACGAATTCCGCCTCCGGGAACTCCAACTGCGGCGGACAGTGGTCGTGCGCCTCGTCGTCCTGCCTCAAATGACTCTCCGCCGCCTGGTGCGAACCCGCCTCTCCGATTGGTTCGCTGTCCGGCTCGTAAGGCTCATACGGCTCGAACGATTCGTCGTCCGGAGCCAACGCCCCGAACCGCTCGTCGATCGTCTCCTCCTCTTCCGACGGCTCGCCGTACGGCAGCTCCATCAACTCCGCATAAACCTTCTGCAACCGACGCAATGCCAACCCCTGTTCGATCGCGGGCATATAACCCAGTGTCCGCCACCGTCCGATCTGGGCCTGTATCTTCTGCAACTCGACCTCCAATTCGTTGTATCCCATAGCTGTAACCTCCCCGTGTGTTTGATCCGGATTTCAAAAATACGTCTTTCTTCCCGGAAATTGCATATATTGTGCCAAGTTTTTTCGGCCACGCCTCGGTCGACCCCCGAAAAAGAGCGGATCGTGCGCGATTTGGTAAAAATATGCTAACTTTGAGGCCGTGCATCGGATTGATGCGCAATAGGTTCCAAAATAATTCTATTTTTGTTTATCCATGTTTGCGAACAATAGCGCTACGCCGCGGATCGGCGTTTTCTATGACGGCAACTTTCTGTTGCATGCTTCGAATTACTACAACTATATCCATCCCCAGCGGCGACGACTCAGTGTGAATGGACTCCACGACTTCATCAGCCAACGGGTGGCCGAAGAGGAGGGGATCGATCCGAAACGGTGTCGGGTTTGCGAGGCGCATTACTTCCGCGGGAGACTCAATGCCTCCGACGCGGCCCAGCGCGGGAGCCAACTCTACCACGATCGGGTTTTCGACGATATCTTGATGTCGGAGGGGGTCCATACGCACTACCTGCCGCTGCGGAATATCTACGGACGCAAAGAGGAACGGGGGACGGACGTATGGTTGGCGCTCGAGGTGCTCGAGATGGCGCTCCTGGGGAAAATCGACGTGGCGGTGCTGGTGGTGGCCGATACGGATTACGTGCCGTTGGTCCGCAAACTCATCGCTATGGGGGTGCGGGTGATGCTCATCAGCTGGGAGTTCGAGTACACGAACGACGAGGGGGCGAGGATCGTTACCCGAACTTCGCACGAACTGCTCAACTTGGCTCACTATCCGGTCTTGATGCAGGAGGTGATCGACTGCGGGCTCAAACAAAATAACCAGTTGATTATGAATCTTTTCGTCCAGAGCGTCGACTCCCGGCAGGGGGATGCGGAGAGCGATGAGGAGTATGGCGAACGGGCGACGGGAGACGAGGGGGAACGCAACAGAGATCTCGGGGCACGCTATACGAGTCAGATTCTGAGCTTGAAGAACGGCTACGGATTTATCAAGTATCCGAACAATAATCTCTTTTTCCATAGCCTGGACGTGATCGGGGGCGACTTTTCGGAGTTCGCTCCGGGCGACGAGGTGGAGTTCTCGATCGACAAAAACGACCAGGGACAGGATGTCGCCAAGCAGGTCAAACGGTTGGGACGGCCTGCGGACGCTGGCTTCGAGGAGGGCTTCTGAGGGATTTCGTGAGGGGGAAGTCGAGGGACAGCGTGTGATTTCTTTTAGCATGTTATAGCGAAGCGCAACATCTTTTGTCGGGTTTTTGTGGGTTTTCTGTGCATTTGACTCCGGCAGCCAGTTGCCCACCGCGGGCACGCGGGGCCCGGCCGGCCCGAGGCCAGTCGAACACGGTTTCCCGTCGCCCGCCCGCTTAAAGAGGAAT
>JAIDFC010000197.1 GCA_029054535.1 Rikenella sp.
GTTCAACACCTACGCCAATATCGGACGACGCGAATCGTACGGCCTTTCGTTCTACGGATCGCTCCGGCTGCTCGAAAACAAACTCACGTTCAGCCTCAACGCCGCCGGAAGCTACAGCAAATACGACGCGAAAAACGGTTCGGGGCTGCGAAACGAAGGATGGAACTACTCCGGTTTCCTGAACATCAGCGCCCAACCCTGGAAAAACGGGAACATCTACCTGAGCGGAGGCCTGTGGAGCGGTTACTTCGGTCTGCAAAGCAAGGGCTCGATGGGAGGGTACCATGCGATCGGGATCTCGCACGGCTTCCTCGACAAGAAACTGATCCTGAGCCTCTCGGCAGCCAACCCGTTCCAGGGGCGACACGTCTACAAATACAGCAATTTCGGACCGGGTTACTATCAATGGGGTGAGAGCAACAACCCCTATCGCAGCTTCCGGATCAACCTCACATGGCGGTTCGGCAAGATGCAAACTCAAGTCAAGAAAGCCCGGCGCGGAATCCAGAACGACGACATGAAATCGGGCGGATCGTCGCAACAAGGCGGCGGACAATAGGCCGTCGACCGTTTCTTTATTCGGGGAGGTTAGGATCGCTTTCGATCCTAACCTTTTCTATTGCTACCCCTTCGGTCGTGCCCCTCAACGAGCCGTGTCTGCCTGAAGCGTCGGCCTGCGGCAGCCCCGAATGCTATGAAAAGTTACCTCTGCGCGCCATAACCACCACAGAAAGCCCAGCAAAAGTCCGAACCGAATATACCATGTCTCGCATGGACCGTCCGGCGGAGAAAAACAAGCCCCAAAAGAAAAACCAAACGCGGCGACCAGCCGAAAATCAGACTCCGACGTCGCCCTCATGTCGCGGAAAAAAGCTATATTTGCAGTTTGAATAAGCAGTTCCGAAACGGGAAAAGACTATGGGAAAGATCGTTGCATTAGCCAACCAAAAAGGCGGTGTCGGAAAGACCACGACCTCAATCAACCTGGCCGCCTCGTTGGCCGTGTTGGAAAAACGCGTGCTGCTCGTCGACGCCGATCCGCAAGCCAACTCCACCTCCGGACTGGGATTTGAACCGGGAGAACTCAACACCTACACCGTGCTCACCGGACAGGCCGAGCTGGGGGCCGCCATCGTACAAATGGCAGATATTCCGGGGCTATACCTGCTACCGTCGAACATCAACCTGGTGGGGGCAGAGACCGAACTGGCACAGACCGAAGGCGGACAATTTCGGATGAAAACACTGCTCGATTCGATCAAAGGCGATTACGATTACGTCATCATCGACTGCTCGCCGTCGCTCGGCATGCTGACCTTGAATGCGCTGATCGCGGCAGATAGCGTGATTATTCCGGTGCAGTGCGAATACTTCGCACTGGAGGGGCTGGGAAAACTGCTGAACACCATCAAGATGGTCAAGGCAGGACTGAATCCGGGGCTGGAGATCGAAGGATTCCTCTTGACGATGTACGACTCGCGGCTGCGGCTGGCCAACCAGGTGGTGGGCGAAGTGCGGAACCATTTCGGGAGCCTGGTGTTCGACACCATCATCCAGCGGAACACCCGGCTGAGCGAATCGCCCAGTTATGGAAAACCGGTGATTACGTACGATGCGACCAGCAGCGGGAGTACGAACTACCTGAATCTGGCTCAGGAGTTTTTGCAGCGCAACCAACAATAGACCTCGGCGGGAGGCATTCTCCTCAGAGACCTTGCTTTAACTGATACACACTACCCTATTCCTCAACACCTCGCATGAAACCGAAAACCACAGGACTCGGCAAAGGCTTAGGCGCGATCTTCGAGATCGAAGAGCTCAACATACCAAAACAGACCGCAGCTTCCAGACGGGACAACAGCGTCGCCGATCTGGAGATCGCTCGGATCATCCCGAACCCGGGGCAGCCGCGGACCGCTTTTGATGAAGAGGCGCTCGCAGAGTTGGCGCAGTCGATCGAACGGTTGGGAGTGATCCAGCCGATCACCGTCAAACGGCTGACCGACGCCGAACGTTCCGACGATCAAACGGCGGAATATATGATTATCAGCGGCGAACGCAGGTATCGGGCGTCGCAGATGGCCGGTTTGACGACGATACCGGCCTACGTGCGCGAGGCGGCGGACGACGAGACCTTGCTGGAAATGGCGCTGGTCGAAAATATCCAGCGCGAGGATTTGGGAGCCATCGAAGTGGCTTTGTCGTTGCAGCGACTCATCGACGAGTGCAACCTCACGCAGGAGACTTTGGCGGAACGCGTGGGGAAAAAGCGGTCGACCATTACGAATTACATTCGGTTGTTGAAGCTGCCGGCCCAGGTGCAGAGCGCGCTGAGCAGCGAAATGATCTCGATGGGGCATGCACGGACCTTGCTGGCGCTTCCGGACGAGAAGCGGCAATTGGCCATGCTGGCCAGGATCGTCAAAGGACAGTTGTCTGTACGACAGACCGAACAGGCCGTTCAGGCGATGCAGACCGTCGCGCCGCACCGAAAGAAAAAAACAGCCGACGAAGGGAAAGAGTATCCGGAATACTATTCGCGGTTGGTGGAACGGCTCGAACCGCTCGTCGGGAGCCGGATCGGAATCAAACGCAAGACCACGGCGGCAAAGAACGGAGAAACCGTCATCAGCGGTCGGATCACGATCGACTTCACGTCGGACGAACAGGTGAAAGAGATCCTCGCCCGGCTCGAAAAACTCGTTAAATAACCGATACCCGATTCTTCAACCGAAGCTATGCGCCGTCGCGATACCTCCATTTACCGTCGTCTCAGCCTCTCGCTCGTTCGAGGGATGCTGTTTTGGGGCTGTGTTTGCTCCGTCGGGACGGTGGCGGCGGCAACAAGCGACGTTTTCGTCTCGGAACGGGACAGCACCACGACACTCGATGCGAAGAGCCTCAAACGGCTCGATAAGGCTGCCCAAAAAGCGGAACGGCTGCGGATGCGGCGGTTGATGAAACAGGACCTGACCATCGACCAGAAGAAACAGCTCAACGAACGCGTTAAAGAGATGGACGGTTTGGCGGTGGGTCAGCATGTCCGGGTTTCGGGAGGCTTGCGGGGGACGCCTTTCGACTCGATCCAGGACAGCATCGCGCGGCGGGCGCGATTCGTTCGGCTTCAGGTGAAGCCGGATAGCGCATTGATGGCGGCCGCGGGGTTCGACAGCATACCGACCTTTCGCGCTGCGCCGGATTCGGTGGTGGCGCAGCGATTCAGCGACTCGCTGCTGGTGGAGTTCGTGAAAGATTCGGTGCTGTGGCGCGCGCCGTTCAGAATTGGGGGATTGGCGTATCCGGAGGCGGATTCCACGCTGCAATCGGCGGCCGAACGCCGGTTGAGTGCGGCCGATTCGGCGCTGCTGTTCAAGAAACGATTCCGGATCACACAGGATACGATCGGGGCGGGGAAACATACGATTTTGTCGCTGGTGGCGCCGGGATTCGGACAGGTGTATAATCGACAGGCTTGGAAACTGCCGATTTTATATGGCGGCGTAGGGGGATTTCTGACCGGCGGGATTCTGTTCGGACAGAAACACCGGACTTACAAGGCCGAGTATCAACAGACGGTGGACCTGCGGTTGCCGCCCGAGATGCAAAAACGGGCGCGGGCACGGATGCGGAGCGCGGGGAGCGGATCGACCTTGATGTATGCGATGGCGGGGGCGACCTACCTCTATTTCGTCTCCGACGCGGTTTTCAACTACCGCGGGCCGGTCGACCCGGTGCGGAAGGCGACCACGCTGGCAGCGGTTTTTCCGGGAATGGGGTTCGTCTACACGAAGACCTATTGGCGGATACCGATCTACTACGGCGGTTTCATTGCGCTGGCCACGGTGATCGACTACAACAACCGGAATTACCAGCGGTATAAGACCGCTTACGACGCGCTGACGGACGGCAATCCGTCGACCGTCGACGAATTCAACGGACGCTACTCGCCGGAACTGCTTTCGCGCGTGCGGAGCGCGTACAGACGAGATCGCGACCTGGCGATTATCGGCATGGCGGCCGCTTACCTGCTTAGTGTGATAGACACGTATGTGATCGCCTCGCTCAAGAACTGGGACGTGGACGAAGACCTGTCGGTACGGGTCGAACCGACGATGATCGACACCCGATTCAACGGACGACCGATGAGTCCGTCGCAGGGGAACTCGTACGGGCTGGCGGTGAAGATCCGGTTTTAAACTTTCGGACACACTCAGCGTCCGAAACACGTGTGCAACCAGGAGCGCTCGCT
>JAIDFC010000198.1 GCA_029054535.1 Rikenella sp.
CGACCATCGCTTCGCCGGGCCGCAAAGTCTCCGGACAATCCGCCGCATCGACCCACTGCGGTTCGATCCGCCAGTGTTCGCGCGCCAGGATCCGCGCCAGCTGCACCGAAGTTCTGGAATGCGCGTCGAGGTAAATCCGCCGCACCTCGTTTAACGGCGTGTCGGACAACAAAACGACCGTCTCGACCGCCCCTTCGGCGCCGATACAGAAATCGGTGATGATTTGTGGAGTGAATCGGTCGGGCGACAAAGACCGGTCGCCACCGAAAGAGTTGTTCGAAGAGAAGCCCGGAATCAGCGGAATCGCCGCCGTCGGCACGAGCGCGATATCGGTTTCGCCTTCGAAAGCCGCTTCCGCGCACAAGGCCGGCACCCGCAGCGACAGGTCAATAGGATCCCCGTCAGCCCATGAAGGCACCGCTCCGGCCTCCGCCGAGCGACGGCGCGACACGGAAGCAGATACCCCCACCCGCTGTTCGATGCCGTAGATGAACGGCAGCGTGTTCAGGTAGGATACAGCTGTAATTCTCACCAGGATCGTCTCCCATCGAGTTTTGGGTTTGATTCGACATCCGTTCGTTTTTCACCGCGAAGGTAGGCAATTTTATTCGGCCGACCGCCCCTTGGGTCCGATTTTTTCTTCGCGTTCGATTTTTTCGCGCCAGGCGGCCGGAATCGCGA
This sequence comes from Rikenella sp., assembly GCA_029054535.1. Classification (GTDB taxonomy): domain Bacteria; phylum Bacteroidota; class Bacteroidia; order Bacteroidales; family Rikenellaceae; genus Rikenella. The sequence continues at coordinate 682 of JAIDFC010000198.1, forward strand.
AGCTCTCTTTCGTAACGGCGTTCCACCCGACGAGTACCGTCCGACTGTCCGCCTTGACGGTGTCGGTGTCTGCGTCGATCATCTGCTGGAAAACCGTGAAACTCTTGGTTCCGACACGTTCGATCCCGGTGCGGATCACGATCCGGTCTTTCATCCCCACCGGAACGTAAAAGTTGGTCGTCGAACTGGCCGTTACGACGGTCTGTTGGCCGTCCATCTGTTCGATCCCCAGCACGCGCTCGAAATATTCGTTCTTCCCCAAATCGAAAATATGCTGATACTGACCGTTGTACATGTGGCCCTGGATGTCGATGTCGTTGAATCGCAACTGAATCGGTGTACTTATCATAACCCTCTATAAATTTATTAGTACTATTATTTACAACTTGTCATTAGCGACAGGAGGGTACCGTACCTTTTCTGAAGAAAAGGTACCCAAAAGACTTCCAACAGCTACGCTACGCCTTAGGCATCCGCAATCTAATGCTCTGGCCCATTGGATGGGTAGGGCTTTCTCGGCGGGCGCGTTTAGGCTGTAATTAACTTACGCGCCGCGCCGGAAAGTCCCTACCCAAAACAAAAGGGAACAAGACTCTTGACTACGGCAGCCCATGGAATGCGTCAGCATTCCCGAAAGTTTTTCTGGTTCTCTTTGTTCACAAAGAGAACAGTTCCATACGGTAGCTAAATACAGGTTATAAAAAATAGTACTGTTATTTTTATTGTCGTACGATAGAGAATCCGCCGTCCATTTCGAGTCGGATAATGGACGACGATCGATGGGTTGCCGAGATTTCCTCCATCGCCGGATCGGCCGTCCAGTCCACGCCTCGTCGAATCGTGTCGGAGATCTCGGCAAAAGCGGTCGGTGTCGTCTCTCCGCTGACGTTGGCCGAGGTCGAGACCAGAGGCCGCCCCAGCCGGTGGATCAACCGCCGGCAAAACTCGTTCTGTACCAGCCGGATCGCGACGCTCCCCTCGGGAGGCAACAAATTTTCGGCCAGACCTTTTCCGTTCGGCAGTATCAAAGTCAACGGCTCAGCCCCCTCGGCCGCCTCCCACAACTCCCAAGCCATCGGAGGCACGTCGCGCACCCACCGAACGACTTGTTCGGGCCGGTCGAGCAACACGATCATGCTCTTCGCATCTTCCCTCCGCTTGAGGGCGAAAATCCGCGCCACCGCCTCAGCATTCGTCGCATCGCACCCGATCCCCCAAACCGTGTCGGTCGGATACAAAATAATCCCGCCTCGCTTCAATACCTCCAATCCCGCCGCTATCTGCTCTGCCATCATAGGTTTATATATTTTTCGTTCTTTTTTCTGTAACCGGTCATTAGCTACAGGAGGGTACTGTACTTTCTGTGAACAGAAAGTACCAAAGAAACTTCCGGCGATACTGCGTATCGCATGGGCTGCCGTAGTCAAGAGCCTTGGGGACTTTACATTGGGGTGGCACTTTTTGTGAGCGCGCTGAGTTGCGTTAACCTTATTTGCGCGCCACAAAAAGACCACCCCAAAAGAAAACACAAAGCTATTCAACTAAGAACGGTCATGGAATGCGCAGCATTCCCGAAAGTTTTTCTGGTTCTCTTTGTTCACAAAGAGAACAGTTCTATACAGTAGCCAAACACAGGTTGCAAAAAAACGAACGGTTAAATAACATTTAAGCACCGACGATGATCGTCGTGAAATCCGCCGGGTCGAGCCAACGTTCCGCCAGAGATCGGATCCGTTCTGGGGTGATGCTCCGGACCTCGTCGAAGAAGTCCGACAAGGCTTGGTTCGTCGTGCCGCACTGAGTGTTTTCGATCGTTACGTCGGCGATGCCGAACGGCCCGTCGAGAATCCGCATCATCTCGCCGACGATGATGTTGCGGACCATGTCGAGTTCCTCCGTCGGGATCGGTTCGCGGCGAAGCCGTTCGACCTCGCTCACGATCTCCGCCACCGCATCGTCCGTTGCCTCGGCTTGGACATCCGTCGCAACGGCGAAGTACCCCGCGTGTTGCATGTTGAGCATGGCCGAGTAGATGCCGTAGGTGTATCCTTTGTCCTCGCGGAGGTTTTTGACCAGCCTCGAACCGAAGTACCCTCCGAGCACCGTCGCCGCTACCTGCAGGCCGTTGAAGTCTGGGTGTTCTTTCGGAAAGAGGACCCGGCCGATCCGAATCGACGACTGCAAGGCTCCGTCTCGTTTTTCGCGGATGAGCGGCGTCGAAACGACCGGTGGAATCCCCGGATCGACCGGCGCAGGCACCGAGGCGTCGAAACGGGCCAGGAAATCGACCAACGCCCGTTCGGTCTCCGTCGCGATGCTCCCCGAGGCCACCGCGAACAGATTCCCCGCCGACCGGTAATGCGCCTCGTAGAACCGCCGCAGGTCGTCCGTCGTCAAGTTGTCGTACTCCGCCGCAGCCGCCACCCGCCCGTACGGGTGGTCGGCCCCGAAAAGCCCCCGGGAGAAGAGTTCGCGAGCCTGGTAGGCCGGTTTCTCGCGCTCGATCAGGAGTTGTTGTTTGCGTTTCGAGGCGTAGATTTCCAGTTCCCGCTCCGGAAACAGCGGCTCGAAGAGGATCTCGCCCAGCAGGTCGAGCGTCCGGTCCAGAAACCGGCTCAGACAGCTCACCGTAATCACCGCATAGTCGCGATCGATCGACGTGTCGTAGTAAATGCCGTAAAAGTCGAACCGCTCGGCCACCTCTGCCGCCGTATAGCGCGCCGTCCCCTCGCTCATGAGGTTCAGGGCGGCCGACGCGGCGAATGCCGTCGGCTGATACCTCGTCCCGGCCCCGAAAACGAGGCTCAGGCGAACCAACGGTTGGGTTCCGGCGTCGATGGTCCACAACCGGATCCCGTTCGAGAGGTCGATCCGACGGGCCTCCGGGATCCGGAGACGGTCCGGCAGCTCGAACGGCGGTTGGACGGTTCGGTCCAACGGTTCCGTATGTGTCTCTTTCCTATTCATATCGTTCTTCCTCCCGCTGTTTTTGTGCCTTCTCAGCCAGGTAGAGCAGAGTCGAGCTGTTCGCCGGTCGGAACACGCGTCGCGATACGGCCTGTATCTCGTCCTGTGTAACCGAGTTGTGTTCCGCCACCTCGGTGTCGATCATCGACGCGTCGCCCAGCATCTCGAAATAGGCTAGGTTCATCGCCTTGTTCAGAACGTTGATCTGGCCGAAAATGTCGTTCGCCTCGAACTTGTTCTTGACCTTCTCCAGCTCGTAGTCGTCCACCGGTTCGGTTTTGAGGCGTTCGAGTTCGGCCCACAGAGCCGCCTCGGCCTCGACCATCGAGACCCCTTCCATCACGTGGCCCGTAACCAAGAACAGACCCGGATCGACATCCCCCGAGATATAAGCATTGACACTCGAAAAGAGCGGCGACTCCTTCACCAGACGCTGGTACAAGCGACTCGACGTGCCGTTGCTCAGGATGTCCGACACCACGTCGCACACCACCGCCTCGCGACTCGTCCGCCCTCCCATATGGAACGCGATGTAGATCACCGATGCAGGAACCGGCCTACGCACTTCGAGCCTCCGGGGAGCGGTCTGTTCCGGCTCCTGCGGTATCTCGTCCGCCACCTCCTCGCCCGCCGGAATCGGACCGAACCACCGTTCGACCGCATCGAAAACCCGCTCGGGTTCCAAATCGCCGGCGATCGAGAGAATGGCGTTGTTCGGCTTGTAATACCGCTCGAAAAACGCCCGCACCTCCTCCATTGTGGCTTGGCGGATGTGTTCGATATCGCGCCCGATGGTGGCCCACCGATAGGGGTGCCGCTCATAGGCCAACGGTCTCAACAAGAGCCAGATATCTCCGTACGGCTGGTTCAGGTACCGCTGGGCGAACTCCTCGACCACCACCTTTCGCTGCACCTCGAGGCTCCGCTCGTTGAAGGCCAGGCCGAGCATCCGATCGCTCTCCAACCACAGCGCGGTCTCGAGATTCTCCCGCGGCAGCGCCAGGTAATAATTCGTATAGTCGTTGTTCGTGAAAGCGTTGTTCTCGCCGCCGGCCAACTGCACGGGCCGGTCGTAGTCCGGCACGTTGACCGACCCGCCGAACATCAGGTGTTCGAACAGGTGGGCGAATCCGGTCCGGTCGTATGTTTCGTTCCGCGCACCGACCTTGTAGAGCACGTTGACGGCCGCCATCGGGGTCGAAGGGTCCCGATGGACGATCACCGTCAGGCCGTTGGCGAGCCTCTTTTTCTGAAATTCGATCATAGCGACCCCAAATATACGCAAACTTCTCGGGACGGGAACATCGGCCGGAGCGGGGGGTGAAAAATGGAACCGTTTTTGCATGACCCTCTCTCCGGACCACAAGTAACGAATCGAAACCATGAGACTGAAAAAAATCACCGACACGGAATTGCAAGGCATCATCCAACCCTGTCCGGCTGCGGCGGGCGGCTGGGAGTCTCGCGAGGGACGCCCGCTGGTGGTGGACTTTTACGTCCCGTGGTGCAAGCCGTGTCTGGCGATGACGCCGCTGCTCGAAGAGGTCGCCGAAGAGTATGCCGGTCGGGTCGATTTCTACCAGGTCGACATCGACAAGGAACGCCGGACGGCAGTACGGTTCCGGGTGCGGAATGTCCCGGCGATGGCATTCATCTCGGCCGAGGAGGCGAGCCGTCTGGAGATCGGATCGATGACTAAAGCGGCGCTCCGCGAGGCGGTGGAACGGATCCTCCGACTGGGGCGGTCCGAACGATGACTCCGGCGGCAGGGCGGAGCCGGAAGAGGGCTCGCGGTGAGCCAAGCGTCTGTCGGGTCTTAGCCTTCGGGGAACGCAATCATTGCGAGAGCCATGGAATAAGATTCTTACCGTTCGCGACCAGAAAGGTCGCCGGCCTCTTCGCACAGCGGCGGCCCGCGCGCCTTGCAAGCGCGGTTTTGAGCCCTTTCGCCGGGCGGGCATTCTTTATTGAAGAAGTATTCTTTGTCGCCTCGAGCCGGCGGGCTTCTACTTTCTTTGTCGTCAAAGAAAGTAGACAAAGAAAAACGCCGGGAATCGGTTTCGCCTTGTCGGGGACCGTTCGTTCAGGCCGTCCCCCTCAAGTCAAAACGCGACATTCCCGGGGGTGCTTTCGCTTGCACCTTAATCTTGCTTGGTGTGTCTCGGTCAGGATGGTCAACCGCGACTCTTCGAGTCATGCGTCCCGGAGCCACCTCAGCGGCATCCCAGCGCGGGCACGCGGACCGGAGCCGGGTAAAACAAAAAGGCCGAGGAATCCGAAATCTCGGAAACAAATCCTATATTTGTCGACTCGAAACAGTTCTTGCATACGTGCTTTCGGATAAAACATGGAGCGTTTTTCAGGTATTGCACAAACGCCGGCTTCATGTGTATCGCCCAATATGGCGTACACGTGGAGCTTATGGCGTTTGGGGCTGCTCCATGTGCCTATCCGAAATAAGCGAAGCGTTGTGCGCCTTTCTTTCATATACTTTCTCATTCCTGCATGAGTTACCTCGCGCGCATTACGCAACATACGCCGACCGCGGTCGTACTGCTGGTCGACCAGTCGGGTTCGATGTCCGAGCCCGTCTCGTGGAACGGGCAGACCGTGGCCAAAGCGCAGGCCGTGGCTGCGGCCATCAATACCCTGCTCGCCGAACTGATCGCCCGGTCGAGGCGAGACGGAGGATTCCAGACTTATTATGACATCGCCGTGATCGGTTATTCCGGTTCCGAGGTCCGATCGCTGCTACCGTCCGTGGGAGACGAATGGTTTCTGACCCCTGAAGAACTTGCCGACAACCCCGTCGAACGGCGCGACGTGCAGCGCGTCCGGACCTTGCCCGACGGACGGCAGGTGGCCACCGTGATGCGTGAAAACGTCTGGGTGCGACCGTCCGCGGAGTGGAATACGCCGATGGTCGCCGCCTTCACCGAAGCGCACCGGCTGCTCAAACGGTGGTGCGCCCGGCACAAAGGCCGGCCGTGCTATCCGCCGACCGTGATCCACATCACCGACGGCGAAGCGACCGACGGTGGACCCGAACGGGTGGCAGCAGCGGCCCGGAAGCTGCGAGCGCTCTCGACGGCCGACGGGAATGTGCTGCTGATCAACCTCCATATCTCCGGCGCAGGGTCCGAACCTGTTCTTTTTCCCGCCTCGGTCGATGAGCTGCCCGAGGATCGGTACGCCCGGCTGCTGTTCGACATATCGAGCCCCATGCCGGCGCTCTATCGGGACGAAATCGCCCTGTTGCGGGGCGGATCCGCTGCGGGGGCGGAGACCGTGCGCGGGATGGGCTACAATGCCAATATGACCGATCTGGTGCGCATGATGAACATCGGGACGGCGACATCGAATTTACTGTTATGAACCGAGAGAAGAAGATCTTTCCGACCGTGAACGGCTACGCCGAGGCGATCGCCAATCCGGCGGGACGGTTCGCCACGCTGTCGGGGGTGCGGGCCGAGGCGGATGTCAACGGAGAACCGCTCTTCGTTTGCGGAACGGGACGGGTAACCTTTCGAGTTCGGCTCGACGGAGAGCCGCAGCGACCGTACGAACTGACCTGTTTCACTACTGCGGCGGCTTGCGAGAGCGGTGCGCGGTACGGGCGGGTGCTGACTGACGAGTTGTACGCCTTCGGACCGGACGACCGGGGAGATTATTTCCCGGTGGCGCTGCGACCGGCTGCCGAAGATACGCCGGCTGTGTCGGAGCGGGCGGATGCGGAGGTCTCGGCCGAAGGAAACGGGGGCGGCGAACTGTGCGAGGGGTTGCGCGTGGTGGTGCGCGGCGAACGATTCGGTTATGCGGATGCTGCCGGCGAGATCGTCATTGCGCCGCAATACGCCTGGGCCGGGGATTTTTGCGAGGGTCGGGCCGCGGTGGCGGTCGCCTCGCCCCTGTCGATTATACACAT
>JAIDFC010000199.1 GCA_029054535.1 Rikenella sp.
TAGCGCCCCCCTGCGCCGCCGGCACCTCCGGAAAGTTGCATCCCCCCGCCGCCACAGCCCTCCCGTCCGGCAAAGTTCCGATGAACGGCGCCGAAACCCCATACCCGTAACCCCCGTCCGAATCCACAGGCAGCAACCGCACCCATTCTCCTCCCTCGGAAAAGCCGGAGCCGCACCCGACGGCCAACCATCCGATCAGACTAAGGCAAAAGGTCGAGAATCTCATGGCACAAGACATGCGATTTAATCATCATCCGCGGAATATGGAACGGTCCCTTGAACATATTCCCTTTGGCCGGCTGCGCCACAGTCCCGTCCCGATGCAGGTAGCCGTACCACTCGCCGTACCGCGCGTCGGGAAAATGCCCATAGGTATATTCGTTAATTTGCCGGTGCATCCGGAGGTATTTCTCGTCCCGCGTAGCGAGATAAGCATACAAGGTCGCGATAATCGCCTCGGTCTGCGGCCACCAGAACTTCATGTCCTGCGAGTAGTCCTGGGCCGGAAATCCCTTGCAGTCGCGGAAGTTGATGATCCCGCCGTAGGTCTCGTCCCATCCCCACTCCCACGACCAGTCGAGAATCGTGAGCGCCGTCTCGGTCAACGCCCGATCCCACCCGCGATAGCGAGCCTCCTCGAGCAGAAACCACGCGGTCTCGATGCAATGACCCGGATTAATCACCCGACCGGCCATCGAGTCGAGAAACTCGCCGTTCGGCCCCACCGTCTCGAGCAAAGCCCGGAACTCGGGGTGCATGAAATCCCGCTTTATCTCAGCGATCGACCGGTCGATCTGCGCGGTCAAAACCTCCCGCTCGCCGATCGCCTCCCGAATCCGCGAAGCGGTGTTGATCAGGATCATGGTCAGCGAATGACCCTTCCCCACGAATCCCTCCTCCCGGTACTTCGGCTCCAGAAAACCCGGGGTCGAGGTCATCCGCAAAATGCGCTCGAAAAGCTCCAACGCTTTCTCCCCATAGCTCCGATCGCCGGTCGCAATGGCGTACTCCGACATCGCAATCGCCGCGAAACACTCCGAAAACACATACCTCCGCTTCCGCACCGGACGACCGTCGGCCGTTACCTCGAAAAACATATGCCCGTCAGCGTCCGTACAGTACCGCTCAATGAAATCGAGGGTGCTCTTTGCTGCCTCTATCCACTCCGGGTTCCGCTCGATGTGGTTGTAAGCGAAGGCGCATACGAACGCAAACCGCCCCTGAAACCATACCGACTTATCCCCGTCCATCAACCTCCCCTCCCGATCCAACGCGGTGTAAATCCCACCGTGCTCCCGATCCAACCCGTGCCGCAACCAAAACGGCAGAATATCCTCCCGCAAATCCGATCCGTACTGCGCGCCCCAATAACTCAAATATCGCTTCTGATCCATAAACTACATATTTCTTTAATTCGTTCTTTTTTCTGTAATCAGTCTTTAGCTACAAGCTGGAACTGTTCTCTTTGTGAACAAAGAGAACCAGAAAAACTTCGGGCGATACTGCGTATCGCATGGGCTGCCGTAGTCAAGAGCCCTGCGGCCTATTTCTTGGGCCGGGAGTAATGGCGCGCTTTATGGCAAATCAACCACTTAGCGCGCCATTACCCCAGCCCAAAAGTAAATCCAAAGCTATTCACTAAGAACGGTCATGGAATGCGTAGCATTCCCGAAAGTTTCTTTGGTACTTTCTGTTCACAGAAAGTACAGTACCCGCACGTAGCCAATGATGGGTTGCAAAAAAAAAGAACAATTAAAAAGTTATTTATTTTCTTTGATTCTGGAGAGGAGGTATTGTCCGTATTGGTTTTTGGCCATCGGCTGCGCGATTTCGCGCAATTTTTCAGTCGAGATCCAGCCTTTACCGTAGGCGATCCCTTCGAGACAAGCGACCTTGAGTCCCTGTCGTTTTTCGATCACCTCGATAAAGGTCGAAGCCTCAGAGAGGGAGTCGTGGGTACCGGTATCGAGCCAGGCGAATCCCCGTCCGAGGAGTTGGACCTTGAGTCGGTTGTCGCGCAGGAACTGTTCGTTGACCGTCGTAATCTCGAGTTCGCCCCGCGCCGACGGTTTGATATTTTTGGCCACCTCCACCACCCGGTTCGGATAGAAGTAGAGTCCCACCACCGCATAATTGGATTTGGGTTGGGTCGGTTTTTCTTCGAGCGTCTCGGCATTTCCTTCCGAGTCGAACGACACGACGCCGTACCGTTCTGGATCGCTCACCCAGTAGCCGAAGACCGTAGCTTTCGGATCGGTCGGATCCTCGGCCCGAGCCACCGCCTCGCGCAGCATCGACGAGAAGCCCTGACCGAAGAAAATATTATCCCCCAACACCAAGCAAGCACTATCGTTTCCGATAAATCGTTCGCCGATGATAAAAGCCTGCGCCAGTCCGTCCGGCGAGGGCTGCTCGGCGTACTCGAATCGCACGCCGTAGTCCGATCCGTCGCCCAACAACCTGCGGAAACCCGGCAAATCATGCGGTGTGGAGATGATCAGAATCTCCCGAATCCCGGCCAACATCAACACCGAAATCGGATAATAAATCATCGGTTTGTCGTAAATCGGGAGCATCTGCTTGCTCACCCCTTTGGTGATCGGATAAAGCCGCGTCCCCGACCCTCCGGCCAATACAATACCTTTCATGAATCTTAGTCTCTATTTATTGTTTCTTCTGTTTCTTCATTATCCGAGGTCCCGACGGTCCTCTGCATGATCGCTCGGCCCGCAGCCCTCCCCCTGCGGAGGGCCGGTGCTGCTCGGCACTCGAAAACCGGAGTTTGCTCAGCAACATGCAAGAACTGCGCTCCCGCGCGGGGCCGCCAAATAAGGCAGAGAGAACCCCAACAAAAGCCCCGACGAGGCCCCGCGGTGGGCTTGCAAACCGAGCAGCGTTCCGAGAGCAGAGACCGCTCGCGGGCTTTGCCGAGGTAGCGAGAGGAAGACGGTGTCAAACTCCGCTTTGCTTGGGCCGACCGCAAAAACAAAAAACCAACAAAACCGGTTCCGCATCGCTTGGGCCTGCCGGCGCAACAAAACAAAACCCTGCAACGCCCCGCCCATCACAGCCGCGCCGTAACGAGATCTTTCGGCAACACACCCTTTATATCATAAACGACCGCCTCGTCCCCACTCAACAAAGCCCGAATATCCGATTCGAGGAACTGCCGATGAGCCACCGCCAGAATCACCGCGTCGTACCGTCCCTGCGCCTCGTCCAGCGCGGGGAGCAGCTCGATGCCGTACTCGCGTCGCACCTCGTCCGCCGAAGCCCACGGATCGTACACGTCCACGTCGCAGCGAAACTCCCGCAACTCGTTCACCACATCCACCACTTTCGTATTCCGTATATCCGGGCAGTTCTCCTTGAACGTGATCCCCAGCACCAAAACCCGTGCATGTTTGACCTTGAAGTCATGCCCGATGAGAAGTTTGACCACCTTGTCGGCCACGAACGCCCCCATCGAGTCGTTGACCCGCCGCCCGGAGCTGATGACCGCCGTCAGATAACCCGCCTGCTCGGCCTTCCACTTCAAGTAGTAGGGATCGACCCCGATACAGTGTCCGCCGACCAATCCCGGTGCAAGACGGATGAAGTTCCACTTCGTAGCGGCCGCCTCGATCACCTCGTGGGTATCGATCCCGAGCCGGTCGAAAATCAAGGCCAACTCGTTGAAAAACGAGATATTGATGTCCCGCTGGCAGTTTTCGATGATCTTCGACGCCTCGGCCACCCGGATCGACGAAGCCCGGAACGTACCGTTCCGCAAGACGCTGTTATACAGTTCGTCCACGAACTCCGCCGTCTCGGGCGTCGACCCCGAGGTAACTTTCCGGATCGTCGCAAAGGTATGTTGTTTATCCCCCGGATTGATCCGTTCGGGCGAGTAGCCGACAAAAAAGTCGCGATTGAACGCCAAACCCGACGCCCGTTCGAGCTCCGGCACGCAGACCTCTTCCGTGGCCCCCGGATAGACGGTCGATTCGTAGATCACGGTATCGCCCGCCGCCAGCACCCCGCCGACCGTCGCCGAGGCCGCGATCAGCGGCGCCATGTCGGGCCGTTTGTCAGCCGTAATCGGCGTGGGCACGGTAACGATATAGACGTTGCAGTCTCGAATCCCGTCCGGGTCGTCGGTGAATCGGATCTCGCTGGCGCGCAACTCGTCGTCGGCGACTTCGAGCGTGTGGTCGTGGCCCGCCTGAAGTCCCGCCACGCGCCGGGCGTTGACGTCGAATCCGACGACCGGATAGCGGCGAGCGAACTCGACCGCGAGCGGCAGTCCGACGTATCCCAATCCGACGACGGCTATCTTGATAGATGGCATAGCTGTTCTCGTTTAATCCTCCAAAGATAGCGTTTTTCCGGTTGGGTTGTTACGCCGGTCGGTCGGCACGGGCATTGCGCCGCCTTCAGAACCTGTACTTCAGCCCCACGCCGCAACCGAGAAACGTTCCCCGATAGGCGCCGTCGATGTCGATACAAGGATTCACATGAACTTCCGGCTGCAGAATCAACCCCCGATACAATGTAATATCCTTGCTAAAACGCAGCACAAAGCCATACAGATTGACCGGATCCGCCCCCTCCCAAGTCAGCTCCGGTTTTCCGCCGATCCGTAGATCGCTATTCTTCCCAACCACAAAATCGGCATTGAACCCCGCCGAAAAATCGAGGATTCGCGAATAGAACCGATAGGAGAGCTGCACAGAGACGTATTTGCCGTCGTAACCGCTCCGATACGGGTCGACATAATAGTCGCCATTCCCCGGAACCGTATAGCCGGGCATGGTTTGCGTATAGTGGAAAGTCCTATAGTATGCCCCGAGCTGAATCCCGTCGTGCTGCGAAAGCTCGGTCTGGAAGTTCACCCCGAAAGTCGGATAGAAGCGATTCCCCGGGTCGTAATTGTCGATGCTCCCTTTCCGGGAGAGACACCATTCCGGCGTAAAATCGAATCCCACCGAAAAGCGCGGTTTGAACTTACCCGATTCTGAAACACGGCTGTTCTGCGCCGCCACCGGCACAGACAACAATCCGATCAAGACGATCGAAGTCAAGGGTCGAAAAATTCGCATAGCAATAACAACAAGAAGGTTAGTAGTCGCTTTAAATATAGGAAGAAATATTCGAGAAAACAAAATTTTCGACCCACTTGGATTTTTGCAAGAAAATTACTTATATTTATAGGCAAAATCCGGCGGCGGATTTTTCAAAACAAACCCTCCAAAACCCACTCGTTATGAAAAAATACCCCACCAACGAAATCAAAAACATCGTATTGCTCGGCGCGTCGGGTGCCGGGAAGACCACCCTGGCCGAAGCGATGGCCTATGAAGGAAAAGTCGTCGAACGGCGCGGGACCGTCGAAGGGGAGAACACCCTCTCGGACTACACCGACATCGAACACCAGTACAAACGGTCGATCTTCTCCACCGTCTTATATACGGAGTTCAACGGCTACAAGCTCAACATCCTGGACACGCCGGGGGCCGACGACTTTTGCGGCGCCTTGTTCTCGTCGTTCAAGGTGGCCGATGTGGGGGTGATGCTGCTCAACGCCCAGAACGGGTTCGAAGTGGGGACGGAGATACAGGCGCGGTATGCCCGGCGGCACGAGAAGCCGGTCATCGCGGCCGTCAACCAGCTCGACGCCGAGAAAGCCAACTGGGAGCAGACCATCGAAGAGCTGCGCGCCAATTCCGAGGCGCCGATCGTCGTGGTGCAGTATCCGGTCAATCCGGGGCCGGGATTCGACGCCTTTGTGGATGTGCTGATGATGAAGATGTACCGTTTTCGGGGAGATTCGGGCGAGCGCGAAGAGCTGCCCATTCCGGACGGCGAGATGGAGCGGGCCCGGGAGCTGAACAAAGCGTTGGTCGAGGCGGCGGCCGAGAACGACGAGGCGTTGATGGAGCTCTACTTCGAGAAAGGGACCTTGACGCAGGACGAGATGCGGTCGGGGATCAAGCTCGGATTGGCCAAGCGGGATCTGGTGCCGGTCTTCTGCCTCTCGGGGCGGCGCGACATCGGCGTGAAACGGCTCATGGAATTTATTATCAACGTCGCTCCGGGGCCGCTCAAGGCGCCGAACTTCCGACTCGTCGGGGGCGGCGACGTGCAGGCGGATTCGGCGGGACCGGTGTCGATCTTCGTCTTCAAAACGGCCATCGAACCGCACTTGGGCGAGGTGGCTTTCTTCCGGGTGATCAGCGGAACGCTGACCGAGGGGATGGAGCTAACCAATATGGCCACCGGGAATAAAGAGAAGATCGGGCAGATCTTCGTGAGCGCGGGGCGGAACCGGACGAAAGTTACGGAGCTTTGCGCCGGGGATATCGGGTGTACGGTGAAACTCAAAGCGACACGCGTGAACCACACCCTCAACGGACCGGGGGCGGAGTGGCAAATCAACCTGATCGGCTTCCCGAAACCGCGGTTCCGGACGGCTGTCAAAGCGAAGAACAGTGCGGAAGACGAAAAGTTGGGCGAACTGTTGATTCGGGCTACGTACGAAGACCCGTCGATCGGTGTCGAGTACTCGAAAGAGCTGAAGCAAACCATTCTTTCGGGCCAGGGGGAACACCACCTGAATATTCTGAAAGCGCAGTTAGCGGGAACACATCGGATCGAAGTGGAATATCTGGCGCCGCGGGTGCCGTACCGCGAGACGATCACCCGGCAGGCAGTGGCTTCGTACCGCCACAAGAAACAGTCCGGCGGCGCGGGTCAGTTCGGCGAGGTCTCGCTGGTGATCGAACCCTACACGGAGGGGATGCCGGCGCCGTCGAAATACAAGATCGACGGCAGGGAACAGGTGATGAACGTCAAATCGACCGAGGAGATCGATTTGGAATGGGGCGGGAAACTGGTTTTCTGCAGCGCGATTGTGGGCGGCGCGATCGACGCCCGGTTCCTGCCGGCCATCATGAAAGGCATCATGGAGAAGATGGAAGAGGGTCCGTTGACGGGTTCGTATGCGCGGGACATCCGGGTGGTGGTCTACGACGGGAAGATGCACCCGGTGGACTCCAATGAAATCTCGTTCAAACTGGCCGGTCGGAATGCGTTCCGCGAAGCATTCCGGAATGCCGGGGCGAAAATCATGGAGCCGATCTATCGGGTCGAGGTCCTCGCGCCGAGCGACAAGCTCGGGGATGTGATGAGCGACCTCCAGAACCGCCGCGCAATGATCGAGGGGATGACGAGCGAAAAGGGGTTCGAGACCTTGACGGCACGGGTGCCGCTGGCCGAGATGAACCGCTACTCGACGTCGTTGAGCTCGATGACGGGCGGACGGGCCACTTATACGATGACGTTCGACGGGTACGAGCAGGTACCGGCCGAGGTGCAGGAGAAGCTGCTGCGGGCTTATGCGGCGGAGGCGGACGGCGAAGAGTAACACACGCGCGTTCTCGCGACACTTGACCGATCGGTGTAGATCCGTGCAGGGTTCCGGCCTTGCGCGGATTTTTTGAGTAATTTTCGCATACTGCTGAGAATCGCTTGGGAATAATTTCCCAAGGCGCGCGGCCAGAGAATGTTTTTAGAACGGTAAAGCGATGCGCAGCATCGCCCGCCCAGCGGGGGCACCCGCGGCCGCGCGGCCTGAGCGCGTCGGACACGGTTTACCGTCGCCCGCCCGCCTAAAAGGGGAATTTCGCTCGTTGGCGGGAGCAAAATCGAGATGAAATTCCCGCGGGCGACGCGCAAAGAATGTTTTTGAAACAGCCGTCGGGTCGTAGCCTGCGAGGAGCGCAATCATTGCGTGAGCAATGAGATATTGCGGGCCTCGCTGGGCGAGGCTACGGCCCGCCATGGGGAGATCTTGGAGAAATTTTGCTGATGCAAGAGCCAAACCGAGATGAAATTCCCGTGAGTGCCGGCTGCGGCGGATTTTTCAGTGGTCTCGGATTGCCGCCAGCGAAGGTTTCCGAGCAAAGTCCAGTTTTCGAGTGCCG
>JAIDFC010000002.1 GCA_029054535.1 Rikenella sp.
AGTTAGCGTATTCCCTCTAACCCGCTCGAGCCGCGGAGGCTCATCCTTTTTGGTATGCCCCAAAAAGGATGCAAAAAGCGCATCCAAGGAGGCTACGCCCCCTTGGCAATCCCCCCCCTTTCTCTTTCGGCAGTCGACACATCGCCGACAACCGCACCTGCAAGGCGTGCGGACCGCAGCCCTCCCCCGGCGGAGGGCCGAATCTTCGTTTCACTCATTCGTCCGCTCCGCGGGCTGCGGCCCTTTTAACTCCGAAATAAGCTGCATCTCGCAACCAACCGCGACCTCCGGTCGCGCGGATCGCCGCCACCCCACGCGACGGACCGCAACCCTGAATCGCTCACGCGAGGAGTGCGGCCCTTGCAGGCGGCTCCCCAAAAACAGTTTCGACTGCGCGCCGGGCAAGTCATTCAGATTCTCCACAAACCGCGCCGCAGGCGCGCGGGACGGCCGCCGCCCAACGGCCGGGCCCGCAACTCGGCAGAGCTCGTTGCGTTCCCGCCGGGCGACCGACCCGGGGCCGCGCGGCACGCGAAAACTGGTGTTTGCTCTGCAAACCACCGCCGGCGGCAATCCGAGGACGCTGAAAAATCCGCCTCAGCCATCGCTCGCGGGAATCCTCCGAGATCTCCCTATGTCGGGCCGGAGCTTCGCAACCTCCGGCCCTTTTTCAGTTTGAGAGAAACCGCGCCGCAGGCGGGCGGGCGACGGGTTTTCTCAAAAGAAACCGTGTTTGGCCGCGCGCCGGGCGATTCATTCTATTTCGCCAAGTGCGAAATAGTCGAATCGCCTTTTTAGGCGTGGCGCGCGAAACCTAACCAGAAGAGAAACCGTGTCGGACTGCCCTGCGCGGGCGGCCTAATAAGGCGAAGAAAAACCAAGCAAAAGACGCGGTGCGTCCCCCGGCGGGACCGGCGATACTGCGTATCGCTATAACGTTCTAAAACAGCCTCTGACCACGTGGATTTCTCTTCAAAAATCGTGTTTGTCCGCGCGCTGGCGGAAATCTTGTTCAAAAGCGATTCACGCTTTTGAACGATTTCCTACTCCAGCAGTCGCGCGCGTTTTTTTTCAATAGAGAAACCGTGTCTGACTGCCCTCAAGCCGGGCGGGCTCCGCGTGCCCGCGGTGGGCGGGCGAAACTGCGTTTCGCTATAACCTACACAGGAAAAAACGCAAAAGCCCCAACAGGGCCCCGCGGTGGGCTGGCAATGCTTCGCATTGCTTGGGCCGTCCGGCAACCAAAACCCGACATAAGAGGCGGCCCATCGCTATAATTAAACGCTCTCGAAGAGAACCGTTCCCGCAACCAATATAATATAGTCCGTTACTTTTTATAGAACGGCGGGCGTACGACCTGCGCCTTGATCTGCTTGCCTCGGATGAGGACGGCGATCGAAGAGCCTGTTTTGGCGAACTCCGGTTTGACATAGGCCAGTCCGACCCCTTTCTTCAAGCTCGGCGACTGGGTTCCCGACGTTACGACCCCGATCGGCTCACCTGTCGGAGAGACCACTTCGTACCCATGCCTCGGAATGCCCCGTTCGACCATCTCGAAACCCACCAACTTGCGCTGTACACCGTCCGTTTTTTGCCCCGCCAACCGGGCGTTGTCGATAAAATCACCCTTGGCGTCCGAGAACTTCGTGATCCAGCCCAGCCCCGCCTCGATCGGCGAAGTGGTATCGTCCAGGTCGTTCCCGTAGAGGCAGAACCCCATCTCCAAGCGCAGCGTATCGCGCGCCCCGAGGCCGATATTCTTGAGTCCGTACCGTTCGCCCGCCTTCCACAGCGCCGTCCACAACCGTTCCGCATCCTCGTTGGCGACATAGATTTCGCACCCGCCCGCACCGGTATACCCGGTGATCGACAGGATGGCGTTCGGAATCCCCGCCACCGTCGTCTTGCAGAAAGTATAGTACTCCATCGACTTCACATCCCGGTCCGGACAAAGCTCCTGCACGAGGTCCATCGCCCGCGGCCCCTGCACCGCCAGCTGCGCGATCTCGTCCGAAGCGTTGTAAAGCTCTTTCCCCGGCGTCAGACCGAATTTCGGAGCGTGGGTACACAGAAAATCCCAGTCCTTCGCCGTATTGGCCGCGTTCACCACCAACAGATAGGTCTCGGCGTCGATCCGATAGACCAGCAGGTCGTCCACAATCCCGCCCTGACCGTTCGGAAAACAGGAGTACTGCACCTTTCCGTCATACAGTGTCGAAACGTCGTTCGAGGTTACATACTGCAAAAAAGCCAACGCGTTCGGACCCTTGACCCAGATCTCGCCCATGTGCGAGACGTCGAACACGCCGACTCCTTCGCGAACGGTCGTGTGCTCGTCGTTGATCCCCGTAAACTCGATCGGCATGTTGTAGCCGGCAAACTCGGCCATCTTGGCGCCGGCCTCAATGTGGTGCCGGGTAAATGCGGTTGTTTTCATACGCTATGTATTTTTTATTAATTTCGTTTTAATCCGCGGCGCAAAACCTCTCTTCATTCGCAGAAAACCGCGGTTTTATCTTGTATTTGCTCTGCAAGCCTGCTGGCGGCACCGTTTTACTGAACTCAACAACCGCGCCGAAGGCGCGCGGGACGGCCGCCGCCCAACGGCCGGGCCCGCAACTCGGCGATGCTCGTTGCGTTCCCACCGGGCGACCGACCCGGGGCCGCTCAGCACTCGAAAACTGGTGTTTGCTCGGCAAGCCTTCGCTGGCGGCAATCCGAAGCCCCGGAAAAATCCACCTCTGCCGTCGCACACCTTCCTCCAAGATCTCCCCCTTGACGGGCCGGAGCCACCCCAGGCGGAGGGCCGCAACGTTCGCAAGCTCACTTGCGCCTCCGCTGGCGTCGGCCCTGTTCGGCATTCTCCCGAAGCCAACCGCGACTCTCTGAGTCGCGCGGATCGCCGCCTCCCCACGCGGCGGACCGCAACCTTCCCATCGCCCTCGCGAGGGTTGCGTTCCTTGCAGGCGGCGACCGAGAAACAGTGTTTGATCGCGCGCCAGGCGATTCATTCGGATTCGGCTCACGCCAAATCGTTGAATCGCCTCTTTAAGGTGTGGCGCGCGGATTTCTCTTTGAAAACCGTGTTTGACTGCGCTCCCGCGCGGGGCCGCGTGCCCGCGGTGGGCGGGCGAAACTGCGTTTCGCTATAACCTACACAGAAAAAACACAAAAGCCCCAACGGAGACCCGCGCCGGGCGGGCGATACTACGTATCACTTGGGCCTTCCGGCAACCAAAACCCACCAAAACAAGCTCTACTTCGCTTGGACCGTCCGGCAAAAAGCTCAGTCAATATTACTCGACATAGCTGCTGTTGTCCCAGCAATGCGTACAGAGCTGCTCCTTCGGCAAGCCGATCGCTGCCACCACATCCTGCAACCGTTGGAACTTCAACGATGTAAGTTGCAACTGCTGCCCCATGACCTCGACCATTTTGCGGTGCTTTTCGCTGGTATCGTCCGCATACTCGGCCAACGTTTCGTCCGAGAGTTTGTCCGTCCCCTCCAGGTCGCGGATCACGCGCCGAGCATAGAGGTCGAACGTCGACCGCGAGGTCGAGAAGTTCAGGAACCGGCACGGAAAGATCAGCGGCGGACAAGCGATCCGCATATGCACCTCCTCGACCCCCACCTCTTTGAGCTTCACGACATTATCCTTGAGCTGCGTTCCCCGCACGATCGAGTCGTCCATGAAGACGATCTTCGAGCCGCGCGTAAAAGCCTCGTTCGGCAACAGTTTCATTTTCGCCACCAGGTCGCGCATGGCCTGGTTCTGCGGCATGAAACTGCGCGGCCAAGTCGGCGTGTACTTGACGAACGGCCGTTTGTAGGGAATCCGCCGGGCATTGCTATAGCCGATGGCATGTCCCACCCCGGAGTCCGGAATCCCCGCCGCAAAATCGGCCTCCACATCGCCGTCCCGCGCCGCCATCGCCGCCCCGCACCGATACCGCGCATCCTCGACGTTGATCCCCTCGTAGTCCGACGACGGGTAGCCGTAGTAAACCCACAGAAACGAACAGATCTGCTTCCGATCCCCCGCCGCGAGGATGTTCGTAACCCCGTCGCGCGTGAGCTGCACCGCCTCGCCCGGCCCCAAGTCCTTCACATACTCGTACCCCAAGTTCAAGAACGACGAACTCTCCGAAGCCGCCACATACCCGAAATCGTTCTTCCCGATGATGACCGGCGTCCGGCCGAACCGGTCGCGAGCGGCATAAATCCCGTGCTCCGTCAGGATCAACATCGAACACGATCCCTTGACCGTCCGCTGCACGTTTTCGATCCCCTCTTTGAACGTCTTGCTTTGACTGATCAGGATCGCCACCAGCTCCGTGGGATTGATCTCCGAACCCGACAGCTCCGCAAAGTGCACATTCTCATTCAAGAGCCGTTCGGCAATCTCCTCCATGTTCTCGATCCGCGCCACCGTAACCACCGAAAAACGCCCCAAGTGGCTGGTTACGGTAACCGGCTGCGACTCGAAGTCGCTGATCACCCCGATCCCGAGGCAAGACCCCGCGAACTTCGGCAGGTCGTCCTCGAACTTGTTCCGGAAGTAGCCGTTTTCGAGGCTGTGGATCGACCGGATGAACTTCTCACCGTTGTAAAACGCCAACCCGGCGCGTTTCGTGCCGAGGTGGGAATGGTAGTCGGTGCAGTAAAAGACGTCGTTGACGCATTCGCGCCGCGAGGCGCAACCGAAAAATCCGCTCATAAAATGAGGTGTTGGTGGTTAGTAAAAATATGGAGTAAAAAACTGTTGTCTCTTTCGTGTCGTGTTATCTCAGCCTGTGCGCAATGAGGTTCATGAACTCCTCCCGGGTCTGGATCTGCGTCAGGAAAGCCCCCGTAAAAGCCGACGTAGTAGTCGCCGAGTTCTGCTTCTCGACCCCGCGCATCTGCATGCACATGTGGCTCGCCTCGATCACCACCGCCACCCCCAGCGGATTCAACGCCTCCTGAATGCAATCCCGAATCTGCACCGTCAACCGCTCCTGAACCTGCAACCGACGCGCAAAGCAATCCACCACCCGCGGAATCTTCGACAGACCCGTGATAAACCCGTTCGGAATATAAGCCACGTGCGCCTTCCCGTAAAACGGCACCATATGATGCTCGCACAACGAATACAATTCGATGTCCTTCACCACCACCATCTGCTTGTACTCCTCCTTGAATTTGGCGGACAACAGGATCTCGATCGGATCCTGCTCGTACCCCTGCGTCATAAAACTCATCGCCTTCGCCACCCGCTCCGGGGTCTTCAACAGCCCCTCCCGCTCGGGATCTTCGCCCAAAAGCTCCAATATGGCCCGATAATGCGCCCCCAACTGCGCTATCTTAGACTCGTCGTATTCCATATCTTTTCCTCTTTTTCTTTAAAAACTTTTTTCTGTCTGTTCTTTGGCCACCAGCTGGAACTGCCGCTTTTTGTAAAAAGCGGCACCAAAAACTTTTAACTAGCTACGCTACGCCTTACGCTGCCGCAATCCTTAGGGTTGCGGGTGGGTTCTTTTAGGCGCGCAGGGCTGCGAAAACCTTAAGCGCGCCCAAAAAGAATCCCACCCATAGCACCAGGGTAGACACGGCCAGAGCATCCCGTAGGGATGCGTGCTGAAGTTTTT
>JAIDFC010000020.1 GCA_029054535.1 Rikenella sp.
GCGGGCGGGCGACGGGACCGTGTCTGACTGCCCTGCGCGGGCTGCCTAATAAGGCGAAGACAACCCCAACAAAAGACGCTGTGCGTCCCCCGGCGGGACCGGCGATACTCCGTATCGCTTTACCGTTCTAAAAACAGTCTTTGTCCGCGCGCCGGCGAAATTCATCCGTTTCAATTCTCATTGAAACGGCGTATTTCGCTACTTAGGCGAGGCGCGCGGGATTGCATCTATCCTAATAAAGGCCGCCCGCCGTGGCGCGAACGCGTCGGCCGGGCGGGCGATGCTACGCATCGCTATAACATCCGGCGCAACTAAACAAAAACCCAACAAAACCGGATGCGCATCGCCATACCATTCGGCTGCAACAAAACAAAACCCCACAAAAACGCCCGAAAAGCCGAATCCCGTTCTACGGCAACTATTTTATGTTTAAATTTGCAAGGCAATGTGCGTCCGCGGCCGCAACGAGCGGCCGAGACACACTAAGAACAAGCGCACAGAAACAGCCCCGAACGCATAAAAGCGCTCCGCACAGCTCCTGAGACCCGAGCTTTGAGGCCGCGCCCTCACAAACCTAGTATTTCGCCGCGAAACCGTGAAACCCCGAATCGCCCTCCGCCTACCGGCATCCCTCCGCCAGACGATCCGTCGGATCGTCCGCGCGGTCGTAACCGTACTTTCGATCGGGGTGATCTCAGCCGTAGCGTTGCCGATCCTCGCCGGGTTGTTGCTGCAGCTCGGTTTTGTCCAGAACTACGCCGTGAGACGGCTTGCCGAGTGGCTTTCCGAGCGAGGCGGGACCACGATCTCGATCGACCGTGTCGAGATCGGTTTTTTCAACCGCGCGATTTTGGAGGGGATCTATGTCGAGGATCCGGACAATCATGCCGATACTTTGTTGTATGCCAAGCGTTTGAGCGTCGGGATCGACGGCCTCGACCTGTTCGGCGGGGGGGCTCTGGCACTGGGGAGCGTTTCGCTGACCGACGGCGTATTGCACATGGTGTCGGATTCGAGCGGCGGTTCGAATTTAGGTCGATTGATCGCCCGATTTCGTTCCGATCCGCCGCGTCCGCTCCGGCTCGACCTGACCGCTCGGGAGGTGAACCTGATCGGGATGCGATTTACCTATCGCCAGAGCGACGATTCCGACACACTCTCCGACGACGCCCGTCGGGATGCGTCGCCCCGCCTCGACTTTCGGGATCTCGACCTGCGGAACATCCATTTCCAGGCCCACGACCTTTCGGTTGCGGGAGATTCGACCTCCGTTCGCATCGATCACCTGACCTTTCGGGAGAAGAGCGGTTTCCACCTGCAACACCTTTCTTCGCCCCGGACGACGTTCGGAGCGACCGGGCTTCGGATCGCCGAACTTCGGATCGAGACCCCCTTGTCTCTGCTCCAGTTCGAGCGTCTGAACCTGTTGTACGACGACCGGTCGACCGCCTTCCGGGACTTTTGGAACCAGGTTCGGCTGGACATCGCGATCGACCCGTCGGCCTTGGCCTATCGGACGATCCGTCCGTTCCTTCGCCAGTCTTCGGCCAGCCTCCGCGCGACCGTCGGGTTCGAGGAGGCGACCGTTTCCGGCCCCTTGTCGGAGCTTCACGGAGAGGTCCGGCACCTGCGGACCGGGATCGCGACCGAACTGGACGCCACGTTTGACATAACCGGCCTGCCGGACCTCCCGCAAGCCCGGTTCGAGCTGGACGTCGAGCGGCTGGAGACCGACGCCCAGGATATCCTGAGCATTTACGAGAACGTTACGCGCGGTCGGCGGTCTTTGGAGAGCCTTCGCCCGATGCTGGATCGGGCCGGTCGGATCGGCTTCGCCGGCCGGTTCGACGGGCGGTTGCGGGATTTCACGGCCAGCGGACGGTTGAGCCTCTCGCCGGGCATTGTCGACGGCCGTCTTCGGTTCATGCCCGACGAACGGCAGCCGCACGGCGGGATCCGGTTCCTGGGTCAGGTGCGGAGCGACGATTTTCAGTTGGGCGAACTGCTGGGTTCCGGGCAGCTGGGGAGCGTTACCGTATCGGCCGGCGTCGACGCCACCGTCCGCTCGGGCGACCTGGCGCTGACCACCGACGCCGAGATCGACCGTCTGGCGTTCCGCGACTACGCCTACCACGACATCCGGATGAACGGTCGGTTCTCCGGCCGGACCTTCGAGGGACGGATCGCGTGCGAGGATCCGAACCTCACCTTCACGACCGACGGCCGCTTCGACCTGAGCGGCCCGGCCGCCGCCTACGATTTCGAGATGGACCTTCGTCGGGCCGATCTGGCTGCGCTGGGATTCAACCGTCGGGACACCGTGTCTCGGCTGGCGATGCGATTCCGGGCGCACGCCACCGGGACCCGGTTGGACGCCATCAACGGCACCGCGACGATCGATAGCCTGAGCTACGTGAACCACATCGACACCGTTCGGGCCGGGACCGTCCGGTTCGAGGCTCGGAACAGCGAGCGGAGCAAACGGTTGACCATGAAGTCCGACTTCGCCGACGTCGAGCTGCGCGGGAGCGACAGTTACAGTCGCCTGTTCCGTTTCGTGGGCTACTCGCTGCGCCGATACCTGCCCTCTCTGGCGGCGGTGTCCGACGAGCCGTCGCGGACGACCTTCGCGGTCGACTCCGCGACGGCGGTCGAGAACGGCTACTACTTAGCGAAAATCGACGTCAAAGAGGCCAACAACGTAGCCGCTATTTTCGTTCCCGGACTGGAGATCGCCCGCGGTTCGTCGCTGGCCTTCCTGTTCAACCCCGGCCGCGACGAGTTCAGCCTCAACGCGCATTCCGACTACATTTTCCGCCGAAATCTCTATGTGGGGAACCTGAACGTGGCGTGCCGGAACCAGGGCGACTCCGTTTCGATCTACGCCGCCGCGGAAGAGTTCGGCGTGGGGGTCTGGGACTTTCCGAACCTGTCGGTGGTGGGTGGGATCCGAGACAACCGGATCGCGCTGGCGACCCGTTTCAGCAACCCCGAGAACGGTTCGAACGCCTTGATCAGCACCCGGACCACCTTCAGCCGGTCGAGCGACGGCCGGGCGCGGATGGACGTGGCCTTCCACCCGACCACCTTTACCGTAGGGGGGCAACACTGGTACATCGCGCCGAGCCGCGTGGTGGCCGACACGCTGGGGGTCGAGTTCCGCGGCTTCCGGCTTCGGGGCGAGGGTCAGGAGTTCGCCGTGGAGGGGCGGGCTTCGGCTTCGGAGCGAGATACGCTTCGGGTTCGGCTGCGGAACTTCGACATGTCGCCCTTGACCCGGTTGGTGGCTCGCCAGGGATATCGGATCGCCGGACGGTTGGGCGGCGACGCGACGGTGGTGGCTCCGCTGGGGGACCTACAGTTCGAGGCCGACCTGCGGATGGATTCGCTGGCGATGAACGACTACGCGTTGGGGCAGGTGGACTTTCACAGCGCGTGGGACCGGCCGCGGCGTTGGATCCGGTTCGCGATCGCCACGCCGCAGGGCGAGCGTCCGATCGCCGGCGTCTACGACAGCCGCGAGAAACGCTATCGGGTGGACTTCGACTTTCCGCGTTTCGATATGTACCTCTTGCAACCGCTCCTGCAGGGGATCCTGGTCGACACCGAGGGCCGGGCGCGGACCCGGCTCGTGATGACCGGCGGACCGGAGGGGGGACCGGTGCTGAACGGGAGCGTCGAGGTCGAGGATTATGCCGCCACGGTGGCCTATACCCGGACCCGGTACCGGTTCGGCGGCTCGGTATCCGTTCGCGACAACCGGTTCGAGCTTCCCCCCGTCCCCATCTCCGACGGCCAGGGTGGGACGGGGACGATCTCGGCCTGGTTAGACAGCGAATATTTCCGCCGGCTTCGGTTCGGCGTGCGGCTGGAGTTCCGCGACATGCTCTGCCTCAACACCGGTGAAGCCGACAACCCGGATTTCTATGGGCGGATGTACGCCACCGGTCTGTTTTCGGTCTCGGGCGACGACTTCCGGACCCAGCTCGACCTGCGGGCCGAGACGGCTCGGAACTCGACCTTCGTCTTGCCGCTCACCGGGATTTCAACCATCTCGGAAGCCAACTTCATCACCTTCGCCACCCCGCAGGCAGACCAGCGACCGGAGAGCCGCGTCCAGGAGTTCCGACGCCGTCTCCACCGCACGCGGCTTCGGACCCGCAGCGAACTGAACGTCGACCTGAACCTCTCGGTGCTTCCGAACACCGAGGCTCAGATCGTGATGGAACCTCGTCTGGGGGACGTGATCCGGGGTCGCGGTTCGGGCCGCTTCCGGATCAACGTCGTTCCGGACCGGGACATTTTCACGATGGACGGCCAGTACGACATTTCGGAGGGGACCTACCTCTACACGCTGTACGGGGTTCTGGCGAACAAGTACTTCGTGCTCCAGCCCGGCGGATCGATCCAGTGGACGGGCGACCCGGCCGACCCGACGGTCGACATCGACGCGGTGTACCGGGTTCGGACCTCGCTCAAGCCGCTGCTGGGCAACACCCAGAGCGGCGCCGGATCGACCGGGAGCGGGAACGTGAACGTCAACTGCGGAATCCGGCTCACGGACCACCTGTTCAACCCGACGGTCCAGCTCTCGATCACCGCTCCGGGGGCTGATCCCGAAACCAAGAACCTGCTCCGCAACCTGCTCAACACGGAAGAGGCGACCACCATGCAGTTCGCCTACCTGATGCTCTCGAACAGCTTCATGCCCGACGACCAGACGAACGCCATCGGCACGATGAGCGGTTCGTTGGCCGGGGTTGCGGGTATGGAGTTCCTCTCGAACCAGATCAGCAACCTGATCTCGGGATCGAACTACAACATCCGTTTCGGCTACCGCCCGCAGAGCGACCTCACGTCCGAGGAGGTAACGTTCGACGTCGGGGCCGACCTCATCGCCAACAAGCTGTCGCTCGAAGTGGGCGGAAACTACGACGTGGGACAACGGGGGGCTTATCAGGTAACGAACAATCCGCTCTCGGTGGACGGCTACCTGACATGGGTTCTGAACAAGTCGGGTTCCCTGAAGGTGAAAGGTTTCACGCGGACGATCGACCGTTTCGACGAGTCTCAGGGTCTTCAGGACAACGGCGTGGGGGTCTACTACCGGCAGGAGTTCCAGAGCCTTCGGGACCTGAAGGAGCGTTATCGTCGTTGGCGGGAGTCCGTCCGCGCGCGTCGCGAGGAGCGTTCGGAGCGTCGCGCCGAGAAACGGGCAGCCCAACACCCCCCCTCGGATTCTCTCTCGTCTCAGCCTCCTCTTCCTCGAACCGACACTTTGCCGACGGATTCGGATTCGCGCTGACAACCGCCCCCGTTCTGTTTGTTTCGACCGTACCCTGCGTGGCGCGAGGTTGCCGCTCCCGGCTCCGGGCTACCGATATCCGTACTACGGTACGGTATATTACGTCGGCCGAAGCGGATACAGCTGGTCGTCGTCAACTGCAGGCAACAATAGCTACTTTCTGGACTTTGGCTGCGATTGGATCTTCCCGAATTACAACAATCTTCGTGCGATCGGTCTTCAGCTGCGTTGCCTCCAGGAATAGGGAGAGGTGCCGCTGGGCACTCCAACCGGGCTGTGTCTGCCTCAATAACAGCCTGCCGATTGCCTGCCGGGCGAGCCGACTTTCGCCCGGATCTCCCGATGACAGCCCGGAGCCACCCCAAGCGACGGGCTGGTGCCGCTCGGCACTCGAATGCTAGAGTTCGCTCCGAAAAATCCGCA
>JAIDFC010000200.1 GCA_029054535.1 Rikenella sp.
CTGAGCGCGTCTGACACGGTTTCTCTAAGATAAAGACCCCGCGCGCGACAGCTGGAGTAGGAAATCGTTCAAAAGCGATTCACGCTTTTGAACAAGATTTCCGCCAGCGCGCGGACAAACACGGTTTCTTTGGAGAAATCCCGTCGCCCGCTCACCTTAAAGGGGAATTTCGCTCATTTTGCGTGAGCAAAACTGAGATGAAATTCCCGCGGGCGACGGCTGCGGCGGATTTTTAGTGGCACCGGGTCGAGCGCCCGGGATTATTAGGGGTAGAGGCTGCCAGTAAAAGACGCTGTGCGTCCCTCCCGAGGGGAGGCGTTCGGCCCGCGCACCCTGCAGGCGCGGTTTTCTGTGAGTGGCGTTAAACGGGCTGCTGCCCGCGGAGCGGACGATCGAGCGAAGCGAGAAAATCGGCCCTCCGCCGGGGGTGGGCGGCGATCCGCGCGATCTACGATCGCGGTTTGTTGCGAGTGGCGTTAAACGGGCCGCAGCCGCGGAGGCTTGCCGAGCAAACTCCAGTTTTCGAGTGCCGAGCGGCACTGGCCTGCCGCGTGGGGGTGGTGGTCGTCAGGGTGAGATCGCGGAGGATTTCCGCGACCGCGCGCCTAAGGCGCGCGGTCTATTTTAAGGAAAGAGTGCCCCGGCTAATGTTCGATTCGTCGCCTAAAACAAAGAAAATAAACTTGAAAAATATGGATTTCGGATTTACGGTCAATACCCCCCGAGCGATCTATCTGGACAAGATCGACCCCGTGTTGCGCGACCGAATCGTCGATCGCGAACCCACTACGCTCCTGTGTATCGGTTGCGGAAGCTGTACGGCGACTTGTACGGCCGGACAATTCTCCGCCTTCAGTCTCCGAAAAGTCCAACACCTCATCCGACGCGGAGAGTACGAATCGGCTAAAAAATCCCTCGCCGATTGCATGCTTTGTGGAAAATGCCGCATGGTTTGTCCTCGGGGGGTCAACACCCGGGCGGTGGTCCATGCCATGCTCCAAATCCTGTGATTTATAACTGTTCTATTTTCTGTAACCGTCTTTGGCGACGGGAATGTACTGTTCTTTTTGCGCACCATAGAGTCCGTCGGATGGCCCAAACAGAACGCAGTTTGACTCCGTTTTCCTCTCGCTACCTCGGCAACGCCCGCGAGCGGTCTCTGCTCTCGGAACGCTGCTCGGTTTGCCCGCCCGCATTAAAGGGGGATTTCGCTCGTTTTGCGAGAGCAAAATCGAGATGAAATTCCCGCAGGCGACGCACCCGTTGGGTGTTTTACTTGGGTTCTCTCTGCATTAAGATATCCCGCGCGCCTCGCCTAAGTAGCGAAATACTCCGTTTCAATGAGAATTGAAACGGCTGAATTTCGCAGGCGCGCGGGCAAAGAAGTTTCGGAATTAAAAGGGCCGGAGGTTGCGAAGCCCGCCGCGCGTCAGCGAGAAATAGCGGGCCTTCGTGGGGCGAAGCTCCGGCCCGCCATGGTGAGATCTTGGCGAAATTTTGCTGACGCAAGAACAAAACCGAGAAGAAATTTCCGCGGGCGACGCACAGAAAAAAACTGCGCGGGCAAACTTAAGCCCTTTCGCGTGCCGCCAGGCACTGCAGGCCGACGCCACCCCAGGCGGAGGGCTGCAACGTTCACTGCGCTCACTTGCGCCCCCGCTGGCGCCGGCCCAATATTAAGTCCTCCAGGCTTTTGACTACAGCAGCCCATGCGATACGCAGTATCGCCGGAAGTCTTTCGGGTACTTCTTCTGAAGAAAAAGTACGGTACCATACAGTAGTCAATGATGGGTTTCAAAAAATAGAACGATAAAAAATAGCGATATGCAACATAGTGGTCCGTGGTATTTCGACCCTTTTGTAATTCCATTCACGATCGGTGTGGTTTGGCTTTTCGGTGCGATACTCTACAAATGGATCGGATGGTTCCTTGGTTTGCCCGCAGAGGACAAAGCCCTTGTGCGGCGGAATTTTTTGACCGCCAAGAGCCTCCGGGCGACGAAAGAGGTCGTGATGGAGTGTCTGATCCACCGCCGGATCTGGAAGACCAACCCGATGCTCGGATTCATGCACATGAGTTTGGCGTTGGGGTGGTTCCTGTTGATCGTTGTCGGGAAGCTGGAAACCTCTACCTATATCCACGACGCGGTGAATCCGCCTCATGTACATGTTTTCTTCCGGTATTTTTTCCCGGAGGAACCGACCACCTATGTGCGGCACTTCAACTATGCGTTGTTGATGGACTGCCTGTTGATTTTCGTGTTGTGCGGCGTTGGGTTGGCGTGGGGGAAGCGGGTCTATTCGCGGATGATGGGGATGCGGCGGACGACCCGGCACACGCCGTTCGATCGGATTGCGCTGACGTCGCTGTGGTTGATCTTTCCGCTGCGGTATCTGGCTGAGTCGGTTACCTGCGGCGTGCACGACAGCGGGAGTTTCTTTACGGGAGGAACCGGCGATCTGCTCGCCGCGGCGATGCCCGCAGGCGTGCTCGCGGCGATGGAATATCCGGCGTGGTGGGCTTATTCGATCGTGTTGGGTCTGTTTTTCGTCTCGATGCCTTATTCGCGGTACATGCACATCTTTACCGAGGTGCCGTTGATTTTTCTGCGGGCCTACCGCGTGAAATCGAAAGCCGAGGGGAGCAGTTTCGACCAGTTTCAGATCCAGGCCTGTTCGCGCTGCGGGATCTGTCTGGACCCGTGTCCGATCGCTTCGGATCTGAATATCAATGATATTCAGGCGGCTTATTTTCTCCGCGACCGGCGGTACGGACACCTGACGTCGCGAGTGGCGGATACTTGTCTGATGTGTGGCCGGTGTGCCGAGGCGTGTCCGGTGGGGATCGATCAGGGGACGCTCAGGCTGAGCAGCCGTGTGGCATTTGCCCGCCAGAGCTCTTTGTACGATGCTCCCCGTTATGAATTTCTCGCCTCGGCCGAGGACCGTTCGGAGGGGACGGGGCGAGTGGGATTCTTTGCCGGCTGCATGACCCAGCTGACTCCCGGCGTGATGCGTTCGATGGAGAAGATCTTTGCCGCGGCTGGCGTCGACGTGTGGTGGGCCGACCGAAACGGCGGGGTTTGTTGCGGGCGTCCGATGCGGCTGAGCGGCAATCTTCCGGCGGCGGAAAAGATGCAAGACTACAACACGGAGCTGTTTCGGCGACACGGTATCACGACGCTCGTTACGGGTTGTCCGATCTGTTACAAGAGCTTCACGCAGGAGTACAAGGGGTTGAAGGAGGCGGGGATACGCGTTCTGCACCACACGCAGTACATCGCGGAATTGATCGCGGGCGGGCGGCTCAAGACGTCGGTTCTTGAGGCGTCGTACGCCTACCACGATCCGTGCGAACTGCGGGGCATTCATTCGGAGCCGCGATACGTGTTGTCGCACGTGGCGACGCTGATGAACGGCGAGAGTCGCGAAAAGGACGGGGTGCATTGTTGCGGGGGGGGGCTGGCGAACCTGACGCTCGATACGTCGGCACAGGCGAAGATCGGGGCGAGGGTCGTAGACTCGCTCTTGGCCACCGGCGCCGAAACGATCGTAACGAGCTGTCCGCAATGTAAAAAATCGTTGCAACGGTCGGCGGGGAGCGGTCGGGTACAGGTGCGGGACATTGCGGAGGTGGTGGCCGAGGCGGTCTGAGCTTGTTCTCGGGTCGAAACTCGTAGAAGAATCCGTAGCGAATGCAATGAGCATGGTGGCGGGTCTGCACGCACTCTTCGGCATGCGGAGGGCCGAAGTTTCGCGAAGCTCCATCGTCCGCTCCGCGAGCTGTGAGCCGGTTCTGCTCGGTACTCGAAAAGCGGCATACTCCGCGTCCTCTCCCTATTCCTGGAGGCAACGCGTCTGAAGACCGTACGCACGATGATCATTGCCATTCGGGTTGATTTCGTTGTAATTGAAGTTCAAACGGTAGGCCTTGGTCCCCGTACAGGACGACGCCCAACTGAACCCGCCGCGGCCGACGTAATACAACTTTCCTGAGCCATTCTCAGTACTTCGATATCCGCAGTCGCGGAAGCCCGGAGCCGGGTAAAACAGTTCACCGAGCATTCCGTCCAGCCCATCCGGCCGCAGCCTGCCGCGTGAAAGAAAGCCCCTCTATCCAATAGAAAAAGGGCAGCACAATACGGTGTGGCTGCCCAGTGAAAAATGTTTCGACCGTTTAACGAGGCGTTATAACTCTTTCCGCAATCGTGAAGTCGGAATGCCCAGCATCTCGCGGTACTTCGCCACCGTCCGCCGCGCAATCTTGTAACCCTTGGCCGTGAGCGTGTCCATCAATGCCTCGTCCGTCAACGGATCGCGTTTGTCTTCGTTTTCGATCGCCTCGGCCAGAATCCGTTTGATCTCGCGCGTGGAGACCTCTTCGCCGCTCTCGGTCAACAGCCCCTCCGAAAAGAAATATTTCAGCTGAAATACCCCGAAATGGGTCTGGATATACTTGCTGTTCACCACCCGCGAGATGGTCGAGATGTCGAACCCCGTCGCATCCGCGATGTCTTTGAGTATCATCGGCCGGAGTTTCGCCTCGTCGCCCTCGATGAAATAATCGTGCTGGAACTGAAGGATCGCCCGCATGGTCTTCATCAAAGTCTCCTGACGCTGTTTGATGGCCGAGATGAACCACTTCGCCGACTCGATCTTCTGCCGGATGAACTGCAACGCCTCTTTGTCCGCTTCGCTTTGGTCTCCGGCGTTCATCGCCTTTTCGGCCATCCGCAGGTAGTTGCTGTTGATCCGCAGGTCCGGCACGCTGCGCGAGGCCAGCTGCAGGTCGAAATTGCCGTTTGCATAGTCCAGCAGGAAATCCGGCACGATATTGGGCGAGGCGGCCGAACTTTCGTCCGAGTAGCCGTTGGTCGGTTTCGGATTGAGCCGTACGATCTCGTCCAAAGCCGCTCGAAACTCATCTTCCGTAACCCCCAGTCGTCGCATCATCCGTTCGTAGTGTTTCTTGACGAATGCGTCGTAGTGGTCTGTCAAGATAGCGATGGCGAGTCGTACGGCCGGGGTCTGCTCGCGCAAGGCCCGCAGCTGAATCACCAGGCATTCGCCCAGGTTCCTCGCTCCGATCCCCGCCGGGTCGAGGGTCTGGATGACGCCGATCACCCGGTCGATCTCTTCGTCCGTCGCCTCGATCCCCTGGGTAAATGCCAGGTCGTCGGCAATCGAAGCGGTCGGCCGACGCAGATAGCCGTCGTCGTCCAAAGTCCCGATCACGAACCGCGCAATGGCGGTCTCCTTTTCCGAGAGGTTGTGGTAGGCCAGTTGCTCGACCAGAAACTCCTGCAACGACATCCCCTGCGACAAGGTCGGCGCGCGCCGTTCGTCGTCTTTCGAGGTATTGTTCACCTTGAGCTTGTAGGAGGCTGCGCTCTCTTCGTTCCGGATATAGTCTTCGAGCGTGAGTCCCGTCTCTTCGGTTTCGTTCTCGCGCTCCTCCTCTTCGAGCACGGGGTTCTCCTCCATCTCCTGTTTGACACGCTGTTCCAGTTGCAACGTGGCCAGCTCCAGCAGCTTGATCCCCTGGATCTGCTGCGGCGAGAGTCGCTGTTGCAACTTCTGCTCTAAACTCTGACTGATCGATGCCATAGTAAATACTGTCGGTCCAACTGAGGGCAAAGGTAGCCATTTCGGGACGGAATCCCAATCTTCAGCGGGCGAAAAAATAGGCCTTCTGTACTGTTTCTGGCGAGCTTTGGGCGAGTTTTTTGCTCTGGATTTTTAGGGTTTTTGCCGAATAGCCTTTCGTCCGTCTCGGGGCCCTGGCTTTTATTAGGTTTTTCTCAATCGGATGGTTAGTACCGAGTGCCGGCAGGCACCGCCTGTCCGGCGTAAGGACGTGTTGGGTGTTTTACTTGGGTTTTCTCGCCCTCAAGGCGCGGCGCGCGGTCAGAGACGTTTTGGAATCAAAAAGGGCCGGAGGTTGCGCCTTAGGGTAGAGGCTGCCAGTAAGAGACGCAGTGCGTCCCTTCGCGGGGCGAAGCTCCGGCCCGCGCACCCTGCGGGTGCGGTTTGTGGCGAATCCGAATAAATCGCCCGGCGTGCGGGCAAAGCAGGTAGGGTAGATCTGGTCCCGCGCGCGGGTCGGAGAGTCGCGGTGTATGGCGATTAGGGAAAGTATGTTGTTGCAACTTGCAATCCTGCGGATTGCCGGCCTATGCGCCCAAGCGACAGAACCGCTCGGGGGGTGGGCGCAAGGCCGAACAAAGGTAAAACGGGTTGTAGATTAAGAAAGAATGGGGGTGTCGCCTCCTCCGGCAGGGCTCCGCTCGGCTTTCCGAGTCGAAATGACGAGTCGGAATGACGATTCGGAATGATCAAACTCGGAACTACGTTTTTTCACGTGTTGGGGAGTACTGGAGCGGTCGCCCGACGAGACGTAACTCGTCGGAACTCGTTGTTTCCGCCCCTGACGGCAATTTGCGTCGGCTACTCTTCGCTCATGTGGGTCAGCTGCTCGCGGTAAGCCGTCAGGAGTTTCGACTTCGAGATGAACCCCAGGTAATGCCCCTCTTCGTCGGCCACCGGCAGATTCCAGGCCCGCGTCTGTTCGAACTTCTCCATCACGCTCCGGATCGGTTCGTCGGGCCGGACCCGTTCCGGCGCTTTCGACATGTAACGGGTCAAGGGCGTGTCGTATTTTTCGCGGTCGAACATGTCGGTCCGGATGTCGTCCATCGTGATGATCCCCATCAGTTCACCGCGCGGATTCACCACCGGAAAGACGTTCCTTCGGGTGTGTTCCACCGCCCGGATCACATGCCGCAACCGACCGCCCAGCGGCACCGTTTCGAAGTCGTACTCGATCAGCGACCGCGTGTTGAGAAACTGCATGGCGTTTTCGTCCTTGTTGTGGGTCAACAGCTCGCCGCGTGCCGCCAGTCGCTTGGTGTAGATCGAGTAGGGCGCGAAGTAGTAGCTCACGGCGAACGACACCGCCGAAGCCAGCATCAGCGGCAGGAACAGAGCGAACCCGCCCGTCAGCTCCGCCACTAAGAACATCGAGGTCATGGGCGCTTTCATCACCCCCCCCATCACCGTCGCCATCCCGACCAGCGTGAAACTGGCCACGGAGAGTTCCGTTCCGAGAAAGTGGTTGCAGAGGAATGCGAAGAGGTACCCCAGGATGGCCCCCACGAACAGCGACGGCGCGAAGGTCCCGCCGACCCCTCCCGAGGCGTTGGTGAGGGTCATGGCCGCCACTTTGAAGACCAGAATCCCGGCCACGTAGAACAGGATCATCCACAGCGAGTTGCGCCATTCGTAGAAGAGCGACTGGTCGAAAATCGAGGCCTGTCGCCCGGTCATCAGGTCGGCGATGACCTCGTATCCCTCGCCGTAGAGCGGCGGAAAGACGAAGATCAGCCCCCCCAGCACCAGCCCGCCGATCCATACGCGGTTGCGTTTCTTGCGGATTCTTTTGATCCGCCCCTCGAGTTTCATCGAGGTGTTGGCGAAGAAGTAGGAGACGCATCCTCCGGCCACCCCCAGCAGGGCGTAGAACGGGATGTCCCTGAGCACGAACGTCGGACTGACTCCGGCGAAGAAAGGTTGCATGTCGACCAGCAGATAGGTGGTCGTGGCGGCCGTAACGGAGGCCAGAATGAGCGGTACGACGCTCGTGAAGGTGAGTTCGAGCATCAGAACCTCGATCACGAAGACGAAACCGGCGATCGGCGCCTTGTAGACGGCGGCGATCGCCGCTCCTGCCCCGCATCCGAGAAGCAGGGTGATGTATTTGTAGTTGAGTCTCAGAAGCTGTCCGACGGTCGACCCGATGGCGGCTCCGGTCAGCACGATCGGCGCTTCGGCCCCGACGGATCCCCCGAACCCGATCGTGGCGGAGCTGGCCAGCAGCGAGGTGTAGCAGTTGTGTGGTTTGATTCTCGACTCTTTGCGCGAGATGGCGTAGAAGATCCGGGTTACGCCGTGCGAGATGTCGTCCTTGACCCAGTATTTGACGAAGAGCACCGTAACGGCGATCCCGATCATCGGGTAGAGGAAGTAGAGGACGTTGGCCACCTCGATGTCGGCCCAGGAGGTGAGTCCCTGTTTGATGAGGTGGATGCAGCCGCGCAGCAGGTGGCCGGCGATTCCGGCGGCGATGCCGACGACGACGGCCAGAATCAGGATCAACTGGCGTTCGGAGAGGCGTTTGGTGAGCCTTGTGAACCAACGGTATAGAGTCTCGGCGGATTTCAAAGTGGTATTGTGTTCAGTGTTTTGTATCGACGCGGGGGGCCGATCTGCCGTTGTCGGAGGCTTGCCGTCGGCTCCCGGGGGCGAAGATACGGATTTTCGAGGCGAAATGGGTCGTGTTGTTTTATATATCGGTTTGTTGGGGATGACTTTCTCTGCCGTCAGGCTGATAGACCGTCCGCGCGGCTTGAACGCGGTTTTCATCAAGAAAATTTGCATCCGTCAAGTTCGGTTGGGGTGCCTCGCTCGGTCCTCTCCCCATTCCCGGAGTCAACGGTGCCGCTGGGCACTCCAACCGGGCCTGCCGGGCGAGAAAGATGTCGCAGCCGAAGCCCCAAAAGCAGCCGCTGCCACCCGTAACCGTTGACAACCAACTGTACCCGCCGTAGCCGACGGCATACAACGT
>JAIDFC010000201.1 GCA_029054535.1 Rikenella sp.
CGGTCTCGGTCAGGGCCGCCCAGTCGCGCGACTGGACCAATGGCTTCGGAAAGAGGTTGGAACCCATCCCGACGCACGTAACCCCCGCTTCGAACCAAGCTCGCAGCCCCTCCTCGGTCGGTTCGACTCCGCCGGTGGGCATGATCGAACTCCACGGACACGGCCCCTTGACCGCCCGCACGAACTCCGGCCCGCCGACCGACGAACCCGGAAAGATCTTTACGATCTCAGCACCCAGCTCTTCGGCCCGTCCGATCTCGCTCAACGAGCCGCATCCCGGTGCCCAAAGCACTTTCCGACGGTTACAAACGGGCGCCATCTCTTCGTTGAGCAACGGCGAGACAACGAATGCCGCCCCGAGCTGAATATAAAGCGCGGTCGTCGGCGCATCGACCACCGACCCGACTCCGAGCATCAACTCCGGCAGCTCCTCGGCCGCCCAACGATTAAGCTCCCCGAAAACCTCATGGGCAAAGTCGCCCCGGTTCGTAAACTCGAAAACCCGAATCCCGGCAGCATAAGAGGCTCTCAGAATCTCCTTGCACAGCTCGGTGTCGGCGTGGTAAAATACGGGAATCACTCCCTGTCGCTTCATCTCCAAAGCGACTTCTATTCGACTGAAACGTGCCATAGTCTTATTGTATTTGCATGCAAAGTTTTCCTTCTGGTGTCGTTAGTTTTTTCGGAACCGCGCCCACAAGATGTATATCCGAGGCAGCATCGCACTCCGTGCGGTGCTGCTAAAAATTCACCGCAGCCGTCGACCGTGCCAGGCGATTCATTCAGAACCATCATAAACCGCAATCGCAGATTGCGCGGTTCCTTGTACCCGAGCCGCCGACAGCGGAAAAGAGCAACGAGCACCGACGAAGTTGCTCGCCACCGCGCGGGATGGCGGTGGCTCGACCGCCCACAGGGCGGGATTTCCGAACCTCTGCACTCTTGCTTTATCCGCGCGCCGGGCGATTCATTCGGAATCGTCATAAACCGCACCCAAAGAGTGCGCGGATCGCCGCCATCCCCGGCGAAAGGCCCGCGTTTTCTCTCTGACGCGCGGTGGGCCTCGCAAGCTCCGACCCGTTTTCAACTTGAAAGAAACCGCGATCGCAGATCGCGCGCCCGACGCCGCCCCATGCGGAGGACGCAAGGTTCACTGCGTTCTCTTGCTACGTCCGCCGCCGGCGACCGTTTTACATATACCCAACAACCGCGCTCTACGAGCGCGCGGTCCGGCGCCACCCCCGGCGACGACCGCAAATCTCACTAAGCTCGTTTGCGACCGCGCTGGCGCCGAACCGGTACCGCTGAAAAATCTGCCGCAGCCGTCCTCTTTTCTATCCGTTGCCCCAAAACCGAGTGTTGTCCGCGCGCCTGCGAAATCCATCCGTTTCAACTACTCGTTGAAACGGCGTATTTCGCTACTTAGGCGCGGCGCGCGGGATTGCATCTATCCTAATAAAGGCCGGCCGCCGTGGCGCGAACGCGTCGGCCGGCCGGGCTCCGCCAAATAAGACTGAGAGAACCCCAGCAAAAGCTCCAACGGGGCCCCGCGGCGGGCAACTATAAGGCTGCGAAAAACCAAGTAAAAGACGCAACGCGTCCGATGCTACGCATCGCTTTACCGTTCTAAACAACAATCTCTGACCGCGCGCCTGGCATGATTCTTGTTCCTGACAAAAAGCGAAAGTTTAACCTAAAACTATTTGCCTTATGTATGTATTGTGGTTTATTCTGATCGGTTTAGCAGCCGGATGGCTCGGCAGTCTGATTATGAAGGGTCGCGGTTCGGGCCTGATTATGAATCTGGTGATCGGTGTGGTGGGCGGTTTGCTCGGGGGATGGATTTTCAGTTGGTTCGGGTGGGAACCCTCGAGCCGCTTCGGGAGCTTGATTACCGCGCTGGTCGGTTCGATCGTCCTGCTTTGGATCGCCTCGCTGATCCGAGGGAGGAAAAAAGCGTAACCTCAACTCGATGATGCCGAACAAAACGAGGTCGGTCCTGGAACCAAAAGGTTCCGAGACCGACCTCGTTCATTAAAAACGGACGCTAAAAAAAGACTTAATTATTCGTCTGCGGCGCCTCGATGGTGAAGTTCCCCGAAACATACAGAGTTTCGCCCTTGGCACCTTTCAGGCCCGATATTGAGAAATAATGCAGCCCGACAGACCACTTTTCGGCAGTTCCATTCGCAGCCGTCGGCGTAATCACCAGCGTACGATTACCGTCCGCATAGTCGAACTTCAGTTTGTCAACCCCTGAGACCGAAATCGAAGCCGCCTCCGTATCGATCGGCGTAGCCATCGCCACCGGGAAGGTGATTCTCAACGATGCGGTCGCCGTCGTGGGCTTCACGACGATGTCAGCCCCGAACGACGGAGCCGCTGCCGGAGAAAGTTTCGCCGATCCCAACTGTTTGGTCTGTCCGTTCTGCAACGGGTTCACCGAAACAGTCGTCTCGTAATACTTCCCGTCCTGCGTGTAGGAGATTTCGAGATCGAACGGCGCTTTCACCGGCGCTTTGTCGAACGTGTACAGCCCTTCGGCATCGGTCTTCACCTCGATCGGTTTGACGAGTTCCTCCCCATTGACCTCCTTAATCGCCACGGTCGCACCCTGTACGTAACGAGCCGTTTCCTCCGCGGTAGCAGGCTGCATCACCACCCGACCGGTCAGGGTCGCTCCCAGAGCATACATGTCGATTTCCTGATGGGTCTCGCCGAAAATCGGAGTATCGCTCTCGCCGTTCAAGGGTTTGATTTCGATCGGATTGCTATAATAGATCGGCGCATAACCTTCGGCACTGATTTTCAGCTCATAGGTTCCAGCTTGTAGGCGCAGCCGAGCCACACCGTTGGCATCGGAAACCGTACTGTCTTTCGGGCTGCCGATCACCACGACCGAAGCTCCGGCCAATTTTTGTCCGGTGAGCGTGGAGTTGATGCAAAGAGCCAGCGTTCCGGATTTGTCCTGTGCTCCCTGTTTGAGTTCCAGCTCCTTTTTGCACGACACCAAAGCCAGCGAGAGCAGACCACAGGTCAGAAAAACACGTGTTTTCATAAACATAAAGTGTAATTTTAGGCCGACCCACAGCCTCCGACAGGTCGAGATTTCGGAAATTGATCAGAGAGAAAAGCGTGAGGCTGTTTATGCTCGTTTATTCCTAAAGGCTGGAGGCTCTCGACTGCCCGGTTGCTCGCAGAATAAACGTAAACAGCCCACGCCCATAGATATACGTTCAAACCGCTCCGACAGATATGCCGGCTGTCCGAATAGTATAGATATAAGACGTGAGCGTCTACGCTTCCTTCTCCTCCGAGCAACGTTTGGAAAGTGTCGAGATTTCCAGCTTCGAGGAATCGGTAAGTATAAAAACGCTTTCGGTATGTTTCGGGGCAAAGATAGTGAAAAAACGGAGGGATTTCCGAATGAGATTCGAATTTTAAGAAAATTCGAGTCGGTCTGTTTTCCGACCTCTCCCTATTCCTGAAGGCAACGGTGCCGCTTGATTGCGGCATTTTGTCAGACTGCCGAACGAAAATACGGGTCGCCGCCAGCGGGACAAGCAACGAGCTCCGACGAAGTTGCGCGTCTCCGCCCGGGGTGGTGGCGACTCGCGCAATCCATTGGATCGCAATTCTGGCCTCTCCCTATTCCTGGAGGCAACGCAACTGAAGACCATTCGAACGGTTCGTCGCGGCATTCGAGCTGATCCCGCTGTAGTTGAAGTGCAAGCGGTAGGTACTGG
>JAIDFC010000202.1 GCA_029054535.1 Rikenella sp.
TCGCCGACCGATACCTGAACGGAACGAAGTACGGGGCGTGGCGGGATACTCACCTGAAAATCGAGGGGCCGGCGGTTCATATGTTGCAGCTGACTTTTCTGACCGACTGGTACTTTGCCACGGGGATTCAGCTGCGGGACAAGGAGCGTTACCTGGCTGTGCGAAACGAATACGTCGGCGATACGGCGGTGCAGATCGTAACCTCGGGGCCGGACTCGGACTGGGCCTCGATCATGCAGGCTTACTTCGCGGCGATCAACAAGGCGACGGATCATATCTATATCGCGACGCCGTATTTCATGCCGGGCGAATCGCTGCTCACGGCGCTGAAGGTGGCGGCGTTGAGCGGAATCGACGTGCGGATCATGCTGCCGTCGCGGTCGGACAGCAAGATCGTCTACTGGGCGTCGCGATCGTACATTGCCGAGCTGTTGGAGGCGCGGATCAAAGTCTATCTCTATTACGAAGGGTTCAATCATAGCAAGATTATGACGGTCGACGGCCATTTCGGCTCGATCGGGACCGCCAATATGGACAATCGGAGTTTCGAGGACAATTTCGAGGTAACGGCCATGATTTACGACCGTCGGATTACGGAGCAACTCGAACGGCGGTTCTTGGAAGACCTGGAACATTGCGTGAAGCTCACGCGGCGGCGATGGGCCGTGCGATCGCGGCGCGATCTGCTCAAGGAGTCGGTGGCACGGCTCTTCAGTCCGTTGTTGTGATGCCTCTTTTTGCCGGAAAATGGCGTATATTTGCGCGTCTAAAATCGAAAAGTAAGTATGAAGATGAAAAAAATCGCCTTTCTGATGTTGCTCGCTTGGGGGATCGTCGGCGGATTTTCCGCCTCGGTTCGGGCGCAGTCCGTTTTTCAGTTCGGGGTCAAGGGGGGATTGCTCATTAATAGTTCGGACCTGAAATACACTTTCTCGGGCAATTCGGAACGCTACGACAAGAGCAGTACCAAACCGGGATTCGAACTCGGACTTCAGGCGCGGGTACGGTTGCCGATGGGGTTCCTGTTGCAGCCGGAGATCGTCTATAGTCGGACCAGCGGCTCGTTCCCGATCGACGAAACCAACGGCGGAGGGGGCGAATACGGCAGTACGCTCAAAGTGCGGTCGAACTGGATCGAAGTGCCGGTGCTGGTGGGGTGGAAGTTCTCGATCGTTCGGTTGATGGTGGGGCCGTCGTTCCGGTTCCCGATGGACGAGGTGATGAACGCCGGATTGAAGGAGGCCAAAGTGGCGCCGAGGTTGCAGAACTTCGTGCTGGGGTATCAGGCCGGCGTCGGGCTCGATCTGGGGCGATGGACCGTCGACGCGCGGTATTGCGGCAACATCACCAATATAACGGACAAGGGGGTGATGGAACAATATACGCCGAACCTGAAGGTCAATGAGCGGAAAGTGGCGATCTCGATCGGCTATATGATTATCAAATAGATCGCAGGACAAGTATATATGAGCGAACGAATCATCGACCTCGGCGAACGGAAAATAGATCCGGCGGATTTTTACGGGGCGGCGGATGTCAACTTCCACCGTTTGGTCGAGAAATTTCCGGAACTGAAGATCGTGGCGCGCGGAGCGATGGTGAAGCTCTCGGGGACGGACCGGCAGATCGCCCATTTCGAGGAGCGGTTCGGGCAGCTGGCGGCTTATTACCGGAAGTACGGGCATATCTCGCCGGAGGTGGTGGATCAGATTTTCGACGTGCCGGCTTCGTTGCAGACGGAGGCGGTGTCGG
Source organism: Rikenella sp. (assembly GCA_029054535.1). Lineage (GTDB taxonomy): Bacteria > Bacteroidota > Bacteroidia > Bacteroidales > Rikenellaceae > Rikenella. Next base: position 1,753 of record JAIDFC010000202.1, read on the forward strand.
AAGCCGCCGAGGCGGTCGAGGATGTGATCGTGTTCGGAAACAACGGGATGATCGTGCGGGCGCGGACAGAGAATCAGCGGCGACTGGTGAAGCTGTACGGGAAAAACGACCTCTTGTTCGCTGTGGGTCCGGCCGGGAGCGGAAAGACCTATACGGCGATCGCCCTGGCGGTGCGGGCGTTGAAAAATCGGGAGGTGCGGCGGATTATCCTGACCCGACCGGCGGTCGAGGCGGGCGAAAAGCTGGGCTTTCTGCCGGGGGACTTGAAAGAGAAACTCGATCCGTACTTGCAACCGTTGTACGATGCGTTGAACGACATGATCCCGCCGAAGAAATTGCAGGACTATATGGCCGAGGGGATCGTGCAGATCGCTCCGCTGGCTTACATGCGGGGGCGGACGCTGGACAACGCTTTCGTCATTTTGGACGAGGCTCAGAATACGAATCTGTCTCAGATCAAGATGTTCTTGACGCGGATGGGGCGAAATGCCCGATTTATCGTTACGGGGGATGCGACGCAGATCGACCTGCCGAACCGACAGGATTCGGGACTGCTGCCGGCGATCGAACGGTTGCGGGGGATTCGGGGAATCGGCGTGGTGGAGTTCGACCGGCGGGACATCGTGCGGCATGAGTTGGTCAAACAGATCGTCCAGGCGTTCGACGGGATTTAGAAAAACTTACGACGGATACAAACTACTCATAAAAACGTTTCAAAATCATGGCCAAAGCATTGGTAAAGACCGACATGCGGTTCGACGGACAGCGCTCGTTGTACGAAGGCAAGGTGCGCGACGTCTATAACATCGACGACAAATACCTGGTGATGGTGGTTTCGGACCGGATTTCGGCTTTCGACGTGGTGTTGCCCAAGGGGATTCCGTTCAAAGGGCAGGTGTTGAATCAGATTGCGGCGAAGGCGTTGGACGCGACGACCGATATCTGTCCGAACTGGAAGATCGCTTCGCCCGATCCGATGGTAACGGTGGGGCACCGGTGCGAACCGTTCGCGGTGGAGATGATCGTCCGAGGCTACCTCACGGGGAGCTCGTGGCGGGACTACAAGGCGGGGGCCAGGTCGATCTGCGGTGTGCCGCTGCCGGACGGGATGCGAGAACACCAGAAGTTCCCGAAACCGATCATTACGCCGACTACTAAGGCGGAGCTGGGGTTGCACGACGAGAATATCTCGAAAGAGGATATTATTGCCCGGGGGTTGGTGTCGGCCGAGGACTATGCGGTGCTGGAGCGGTACGCCATGCAGCTTTTCGAGCGCGGGACGGAGATTGCGGCGAAGCATGGGCTCATTCTGGTGGACACGAAGTACGAGTTCGGGAAGAAGGACGGCGAGATCTATTTGATCGACGAGGTGCATACGCCGGATAGTTCGCGGTATTTCTACGCCGATGGGTATCAGGAGCGTTTCGACCGGGGCGAACAGCAGCGGCAGCTCTCCAAGGAGTTTGTGCGTGAATGGCTGATGGAGCACGGGTTCCAGGGACGTCCGGGGGATGTGATGCCGGAGCTTTCGGACGAGTTCGTGGCGAGCGTCAGCGAGCGGTACATCGAGCTTTATGAGCAGATTACTGGCGAACGTTTCGATCGGGGGGCCGACGCGGAGAGCGAGGCGGCCATTCAGGAGCGGATCGAAAATAATGTGCGGAACATGCTGGCGCGGTTGAGATAATCTCGCGAAAAAAAACGAAAGGGGCCTTTCCTGCGGTTTGCGGGAAAGGCCCCTTTCTGTCGTTTTCAACGGCGCACTTACAACGGAGCATAGATCGGTTCCCCCTGGTGTCTCTTTCGGGTGGCGTCGGGCGAGAGGAATCGACCGTTGCGGAAGCTCCCTTTCGCCTCGACATCCCCTTGCGACATCCGGTAGTCGATCGATACGGGGACGAGACAGATCCGACTGGCGTACCATCCGATATTGAGCCGATAGGGGGTATATTCGGCTCGGATCCGGACTGAATAATTCATGTCTTTACGCAGGTATTCCGCTTCGACCGCTCGTGTCAACTTCGTCGCCTCGTCGACGTAAGCAACGACCTGAATATACATCGAATCGCTCCCCATCGCCACCTGCGGAAAAACGGCCCGGAAGACCCGAAGCCCCTCTTTTGTTCCCAGATAACTTAGGTGCCGAGAGGCTCCGAAAAGTTTACGGTCCTGAAGGTGGAAGATCGGAGGAATCGACCACCTTAACATCCGGTTGAGTTCCGACAGCAGCTCGGGCCGTGGCTCCCGGGTGGAAGGATCGATCGTCAGGCGGTAGTTGTGGTCCATGTAATTGCGTGGCGAGACCTCGTTCCGGTGCGTCGTGATTCGCCCCGAGATCGAATCCCGCAGGCCGCTCCGAACGTACGTCATCGTCGCGTCGCCCGTCAGCTGAGCCTCGCCCCAACAGCCGTCCACACAACCGCTGTGCTCGCGGACCGCCCGGCGGAAAAACCGTTCGACGTCGCCGCGAACGACCACCCGGTCGGTCGTCAAAGAGGCGTATACCTCCTCCAAAACCAGTTCGCAACGACCTTGCCGGGCTGTTTCGGCGTCGATCACCCGACTCGCCGGCGTCATGCCCGCATACGAAGCCGTGAGCGTGTCGCCCGTTCGCCACTGGCCCTCCGCCAGGCGCGCCACGCCCGACGTGTCGGTTACCGCAGCCGTCCGCCCGTTCCGGTAGAGGTAGGCGTAGGGCAGCGGACCGTTTTCCGAACGCAGGGAGACTTTCAACTCCTGTGCGGCGGCCGTGCCGACTGTCAGCAGGGCTGCCAGAGATAACAATCGGATTCTCATCGCTCCTCGTATTTGCGTTGCACCTCCTCCCACGAGATTCCCAGCGTCTCCATCGTGGCGAAAACCTCCGGTAGGGTCGACTCGAAAAATTCGGTACGTTTCAGCTCGACGACCCGTTGTTTGGCCCCTTCGGCGACGAAGTAGCCGATTCCGCGGCTGTTGGTGATGATCTCGGCCATCTGCAACCGTTCGTAAGCCCGCATCACGGTGTTGGGGTTGACCTGCAATTGGGCGGCCAGGTCGCGTACCGACGGTACGCGATCCGCCTCCGGCCAGCTGCCGGAGGCGATCCGGTCGCATACTTGCTCGACGATTTGTCGATAGATCGGTTTTTCACTCTTGAAATCCATAACTCGCTCTCCTATCCGTTATTGGGGGATGGGCAGGGTCGAGAACCGACGCCAGGCCAGAAACAGGAATAAACTGCCGAATCCGAGCACGATCAAGTCCAGAATGGCCAGTCCGAGAGTCGAATCCATGGCTAGTTCTGTTTGGAGGAGTGCTCCCGGTTCGATCTGAACCAGCACGAAGAACGGAATGTTCAGAACGAAAAAGGCGATCAGCGTGCCCAGATACTGGTGTCTGCGGAAGAGGACCGCGCCGGCCAGAAAGAAAGCCAAGACGCAGAATCCTTTGAGCAGGACGAAGAGCAGGAACAGAGCGAGCCGGATGTCCATGTATTTGACGATGGCGTCGAAGAGCATGCCGAAGAAGTCGTCGCGTCCGAGCATCGTGGTCCAGAACAGGTCGTTCAACCACATGATCGTCAGCAGGCCGAGGGGTACGACGACCATGTTTTTCAGCGCCGCATAGAGGAACTTTTCGCTCCGTGCGACCGGTGTCATGAAACTGGCGACCGCTTCGCCCTTCGAGAAGTAGCGTTTGAAACTTCGCGAGAGATTGAGCGAGACTATGAACGCGAAACAGAGGAAAACGATGCCTCGGGCCGCTGCCAGATTGACAGCGAAGATACGATGGCCGGTGTGGAAAATAGCGTCGATGTTCCACAGACTGTATACCATGGCGCACGTCAGTGCGAACCCGATCGCTTTGAAGAGGGTTTTTCGGCCTTGGCCGGCCATCTCGGCCCGTGCGAAAAGGCCGAAGCGTTTCCAGGAAAATCTATCGTTCGTCATTTCGTTTCAGCGTTGAAGAGTTGTTGAATGGCGTCGGGATTTCCGACGGCGGCATTGAAAAGCAATTCCATGTCGAGCGGCGACTCGGCGCCGGTCCGGTTGGGCCGCACGCCCCAACGTCCGTGAACGGTCTGTTCGGCGTACAGCGCCTCTTCGTCCTCGTCGAGCCGCGCGAACTCCAGCCGGTCGACGATCTCGGCGGTCGAAGCGTTCAACAGAATCCGACTTTGGTCCAGCACCACCACCGAGTCGATGAGCGAGTCGAGGTCCCGGACCTGGTGGGTCGAGATGACGATCGTCCGTTCGGCGTCCGCCGCGCGGGCGATCACCCGCCGGAACGCGCTCTTCGACGGGATGTCGAGTCCGTTGGTCGGTTCGTCCATGATCAGGAGCGGCGTGTTGCAGGCGATGGCGAAGGCGATATAGGCTTTCTTGCGCTGACCCAGCGACATGCGGTCCATTCGCTGCGACTCGTCGACCTCCAGTTCGCGCAGCAGGTCGCCGAGCTGTTCGGTTGAGAAATTCGGGTAGAAACAGCCGTAAACCCGCCCGTATTCGGTGATCGTCAGGCGCGGCAGGTCGAACTCCTCGGGCACGAAGAAGACTTGGTTCAGGAAATTCGGCTCTCGTTTTCTGGGCGTGCGTTCCAGTACGGTGATCTCGCCCGACTTGGGCAGCAACAACCCGGCGGTGAGTTTCAGCAGGGTGCTTTTCCCCGCCCCGTTCTTCCCCAGCAGGCCGTAGATGGCTCCCCGACGTAAAGTGAGGTCGAGGCGGTCGAACAGCCTACCGCCTCGGTAGCCGAACGACACGTCTTTGAAGGTGATCATATTCATAATATAGTGTTGTTTTTGGAGACACTCTTTATTGGTGTATTATTGTATTGATACACTGCAAAAGTAGACGCTTTTTCCGAATCTGCAAATTTTCGGCTCAAAAAAGTTATCTTTGTTCACACGGCAGGCCGGCCTGCGGTCGGATAGCCTCAACCCGAACAGATACAGAATATGGCTCAAAATCCGTCGCCCGGGCGACACATTCCGTGGCTTGACCTGCTGCGCGTTGCAGCTTGTTTGATGGTAGTTTTTTCGCACAGCGGCGACTTTTTCGTCGCGCGGTTCGACGAGGATCGGACCGCTTTTCTCTCGGGGGTGCTGTGGGGGAGCGCGCTGCGGGCTTGCGTACCGCTCTTCGTGATGATCTCGGGGGTGTTGCTGCTGCCGGTGCGGATGGAGACGGGGGCGTTTTATCGCCGGAGGTTGGGGCGGATCTTGTGGCCGTTGGCGGTGTGGAGCATCCTGACGCCTTTGTTTTATTGGGCCTACGGGCATGCCGAGGGGGAACATGCGCTGTATGATATCGCGTCGTTTCCGATTAACTTCAATTATGCCACCACGCCGCTGTGGTATCTCTATATGTTAGCGGGGCTTTACTTGATTCTGCCGATCGTGTCGCCGTGGGTGGAGCAGGCTTCGCGCAGGGACCTCAAACGTTTTTTGTATCTCTGGGGATTCACGCTTTTTATTCCGTATCTTCGGGTGTTGGCGCCGTTGGTCGGGTATGTCGGGAACTACGGCCACCTCGGGATTCTCGGCGAGTGCGACTGGAACCCTTTCGGGACCTTCTATTATGTCAGCGGATTTCTCGGCTACCTGATTTTGGGATACTATTTAAACCGATTCCCTTCCGAACGGTCTAAGAGACAGATACGACTTCGGTCGGCGCTCTGTTTTGCGACGGGATACGCTTTGACTTGCGGGGGATACCTCCTGGCGCAACGGTATTTTCCGGGGGATTACTCTTATTTGGAGGTGCCGTGGTTTTTCACCGGTTTCAGCGTCTTTTTGATGACCTACGGGGTCTTCACGGCGTTGCGGACGGTGCGTCTCTCGGGCGAGCGGACCGTGGGGCGGATGGGGTGTTTGGCGGGGCTGACTTTCGGGATTTACCTCTGCCACTTCTTTATCGTTCAGGTAGGGTACGATCTCATTTCGGCTTATGTCCCGCTGCCGCCTTACCTGCAGATTCCGATCATCGCTCTCGTCGCTTTCGGAGTGTCGGCCGGTGTGGTATGGTTATTGCAGAAATTGCCGTTTCATAAATACTTAATCGGATAAAGACCATGAAAAAAATCTTTTTCGTAGCGTCGGCCCTGCTGTTGGCGGGGAGCGCAGGCAGCGTTCGGGCGCAGGGGTTCGATGCGGACAAACAGATTCCGTATGTCGAAATCAGCAGTTCGGCCGATACGGCGGTGGCTCCAAACAAGTTCCGGATCGCGATTTCGATTTCCGAGGCGCCGACCAAGGGAAAAACGACGATCGGAGAATTGGAACGTTCGCTCTCGACGGCTCTCCAGTCGGCCGGGGTGGATATCAAGAAGCAGTTGGTGATCGTGAGCCAGTCGAATTCGAGCGGCAAGCGGAAGGACGTTTACCAGTACAAAAACTACCTCTTGACGCTGACCGAGGCTCCGCAGGTGGAGGCGGTGTTCGACGCCTTGCAGGCTAACGGGATCTCGGACGCTTCGCTGAGCCAGAGTACGCGGAGCGATTTGCGGGAGCTTCAGGCTCTGGTGCGGGTAAAGGCGATGCGGAATGCACAAAGTACGGCGGCGGAGCTGGCCGAAGCCATTGGGCAGCGGATCGGTCGGGCGATTTACATCCAGTCTTACTCGTCGGCTCCGGAGGCGGCTCCGGTGATGCTGCGCAGTAAGGCGGCCGGAGTGATGGTTACGGGCAATGCCATGGCGGATTCGGAACTCTCGAACGTCAAGTTCAACGACGTGCGGGTGAGTCAGAATGTAACGGTTCGGTTCGCGCTGGAGTAGTCGGAAATCGAACACGGGGCGAACAAAACGATGCGATTTTGTTCGGAATTTAACAAAACGGCGGGTCTTTCCCGCCGTTTTTCGTATCTTGCGGGCTGGAAACGAATTAAGGAAAATTTTTCAAAACCTAGAACGGTATGGTATTCGACATCGAGATGATCCGCCGGCGGTATGCCGGAATGTCCGAAGCGGTGGGGCGGATTCGTCGGGCGAACGGCTCGGCGCTGACGTTGGCCGAGAAGATCTTGCTGACCCACTTGTACGACCAGGAGCAGCAGCCGGTGTTTCGACGCGGCGAGGATTACGTCGATTTTGCGCCGGATCGGGTCGCGATGCAGGATGCCACGGCGCAGATGGCGCTGCTCCAGTTCATGAACGCAGGACGGGAACGGGTGGCGGTGCCGACGACGGTCCATTGCGACCACCTGATTTTGGCCGATCGTGGAGCGGGGGCGGATTTGTCGGCCGCCGTGGAGACCAATCGCGAGGTCTACGACTTCCTGTCGTCGGTGTCGAACAAGTACGGAATCGGGTTCTGGCGGCCGGGGGCCGGGATCATTCACCAGGTGGTGCTTGAAAACTATGCCTTTCCGGGCGGGATGATGATCGGCACCGACTCGCACACGCCGAATGCCGGCGGGCTGGGAATGGTGGCCGTCGGGGTCGGCGGAGCCGATGCGGTGGACGTGATGGCGGGGATGGCGTGGGAGTTGAAGATGCCGCGCATAATCGGGGTGAAACTTATCGGACGCTTGAACGGCTGGGCTTCGCCTAAGGATGTGATTCTGAAACTGGCCGGGATTCTCACGGTCAAAGGGGGGACGAATGCCATTCTCGAATACTTCGGACCGGGGGCCGAGACCATTTCGGCGACCGGCAAGGCGACGATTTGTAATATGGGTGCGGAAGTGGGGGCTACGACCTCGTTGTTCCCGTACGACGCGAAGATGGGAGCCTATCTGCGGGCGACCGGCCGTGAAGAGGTGGCCGAGCTGGCGGACGGTGTGGCGGCGGAGTGTCTGACCGCCGACGCTGCGGTGCGGGAACATCCGGAACGTTACTACGATCGGGTGATCGAGATCGATCTTTCGACTTTGGAACCTTATATCAACGGGCCGTTTACGCCGGATGCGGCGGCTCCGATTTCGGAATTCGTGCGGACGGTGCGTGAGAAGGGCTATCCGGAACGGATGGAGGTGGGATTGATCGGGTCGTGTACCAACTCTTCGTACGAGGACCTGACACGGGCGGCTTCGGTGGCTCGGCAGGCGGCCGACAAGGGGTTGAAGGTGCAGGCGCAGTTCGTCGTTACGCCGGGGTCGGAGCAGGTGCGGTATACAGCGGAGCGGGACGGACTTTTAAAAGATTTCGAGGCGATCGGCGGGGTGGTGATGGCCAATGCTTGCGGGGCGTGCATCGGGCAGTGGCGGCGGGCGACGGACGATCCGACGCGGGCCAATTCGATCGTTACGAGCTTCAATCGCAATTTTGCGGCGCGGAACGACGGGAATCCGCAGACGCACGCTTTCGTGGCGTCGCCGGAGCTGACGACGGCGCTGACCTTGGCTGGACGGATCACGTTCAATCCGCTGACCGACACGCTCGTCAACGAGCGGGGCGAGGCGGTGCGGCTCGACGTGCCGCGGGGCGAGGAGTTGCCGGTCTGCGGGTTTGAGGTGGACGATGCGGGGTATCAGGCACCGGCGGAGGACGGTTCCGAGATTACGGTGGCTATTTCGCCGGAGTCGCAGCGGTTGCAGCGGCTGGAGCCGTTCGCGGCGTGGGACGGTCGGGATTTCGAGGGGTTGCGGCTGTTGATCAAGACTCGGGGGAAGTGTACGACCGATCATATCTCGATGGCGGGGCCGTGGCTTCGGTTCCGGGGGCATTTGGAGAATATTTCGGACAACCTGTTGATGGGTGCGACTAATGCTTTCGCGGCGGAGGGACGCGAGGCGGTGAATTGCGTACTCAATCCGACGGTCTCGGATCAGGAGGAACGGAGGTATGATAAGGTTTCGACCGTAGCGAAAGATTATAAGGCCAAAGGGTTGGGGAGCATTGTGGTGGCGCAGGAGAACTACGGCGAGGGTTCGTCGCGGGAACATGCGGCGATGGAGCCGCGTTTCTTGGGCGTGAAAGCGGTGTTGGCGCAGTCGTTCGCCCGGATTCACGAAACCAACCTCAAGAAACAGGGCGTGTTGGCTTTGACGTTCGCCCGCAAGGCGGATTGGGAAAAGGTGCGGGAGGACGACACGATATCGATCCTCGGACTCGGGAACTTTGCGCCGGGGGGTCCGTTGACGGTGGTGTTGCACCATGCGGACGGAACGACCGAGCAGTTGGCGGTGAACCATACCTATAATTCTTTGCAGATCGAGTGGTTTCGGGCCGGGAGCGCGTTGAATTTAATCAAAAAGAAAATCGAGGAGGCAAAATAAAATGGATAAGATTACGATCGAGAACGGAGTATTGCGGGTTCCGGAAGTTCCGGTGATCCCGTATATCGAGGGGGACGGGATCGGGGTGGATATTTGGCCGGCCACGCGGCGGATTGTGGATGCGGCGGTGGCGCGGTGCTACGGCGGCGGGCGACGGATCGAGTGGCTCGAGGTGCTGGCCGGGCAGAAAGCGTTCGATCGGACCGGCGAGTGGTTGCCGCAGGAGACGTTGGAGGCATTTCGGGAGTATTTGGTGGGGATCAAAGGGCCGTTGACCACGCCGATCGGGGGCGGGATTCGGTCGCTCAACGTCGCGTTGCGGCAGGAACTCGATTTGTATGTCTGTCAACGGCCGACGCGTTACTTCCGGGGGGTGGTAACGCCGCTCAAACGGCCGCAGGATGTCGATATGGTGATTTTCCGGGAGAATACGGAGGATATTTATGCCGGGATCGAGTGGCAGACCGGGACGCCGGAGGCACTGAAATTGCGGGAATTTCTTATGAACGAGATGGGAGTGCGGAAGATTCGGTTCCCGGAAACCTCTTCGTTCGGCATCAAACCGGTTTCGCGCGAGGGGACGGAACGGTTGGTGCGGGCTGCGGTTCGGTATGCGATCGACCACCGGTTGCCATCCGTTACGCTGGTGCACAAAGGGAATATCATGAAATTTACCGAAGGGTCGTTCAAGAACTGGGGATATGAGTTGGCGGAGCGGGAGTTCGGCGGGCAGACTTTTACGTGGGCCGAGTGGGAGCGGATCAAACGTGCGGAGGGCGAAGAGGCGGCGAATGCGGCACAAGAGGCTGCCGTATCGGCGGGCAAGGTGATTGTCAAGGATGCTATTGCGGACGCTTTTCTGCAGTGGACGCTGCTCAAACCGCGGGAGTTCTCGGTGATCGCGACGCTGAACTTGAACGGAGACTACATTTCGGACCAGCTGGCGGCGATGGTCGGCGGAATCGGGATCGCGCCGGGGGCGAATATCAATTACACTACGGGGCATGCGATTTTCGAGGCGACGCACGGCACGGCTCCGATCCATGCGGGGAAGAACAAGGCCAATCCGTGTTCGTTGTTGTTGTCGGCGGTGATGATGCTCCAGTACATGGGGTGGAACGAGGCGGCGGATGCCGTCGTGAATGCTATGGAAAGCGCATTCGTAGAGGGGAAAGCGACCTACGACCTGGTGCGGTTTATGGAGAACGGGACCCGGCTCTCGACCAGCGAGTTTGCCGATCTGTTGATCGCGAAAATCAATGAATAAACAAGAGAGAATGAATAAGGATTATTTGATATACAAGCTTTCGGAGACCGTTAAGGAGACTTCGCGGATTGAGAACGACCTCTTCAAGTGCTTCGGCGTGAAACGCGGGTTGCGCAACGAGGACCATTCGGGGGTCTTGGTGGGGCTGACCAATATCGGCGACGTGGTGGGGTACGAACGGATCCAGGGGGCGGACGGGAAGGGAGTGTTGAAGGCGATTCCGGGGAAGCTGCTCTACCGGGGGATCGAGGTGTCGGACTTGGTACACGGGGTGCAGGCCGAGAACCGGTTGGGGTCAGAGGAGACTGCGTTTTTGTTGCTTTCGGGTTA
>JAIDFC010000203.1 GCA_029054535.1 Rikenella sp.
ACCCCGCGCGCCGCGCCTAAGTAGCGATACGCCGTTTCAACGGGTAGTTGAAACGGATGGATTTCGCAGGCGCGCGGTCCGAGCAGGTAGGGTAGAGACTGCCAGGTTCGCGTGCCGAGCGGCACCCCGCGCGACCAGAGGTCGCGGTTGGTTGCGAGGAGCAACTTGTTCCGGTGTTAAAAGGGCCGAAGCCAGCGGAGCGGTCGCCCGAGCCTGCGAGGAACGCGGGCCTTCGCGGGGCGAAGCTCCGGCCCGTCATAGGGAGATCATGGAAAATTCCCGCGGGCGACGAGCAAAGAGTGTTTCGAAGTTGTTTTCGGGTCGTAGCCTACGAGGAACGCACCCATCGCGTAAGCGATGGAGAAAGTTGCGGGGCCAGCCGCCGGGGGGTAGCGTCGGGCGCGTGCTCGTAGAGCGCGGTTCATTACAAAAGAATAAATATGTCTCAGCCTATTGCGATTCGAAGAATCGCCGGCCTGTGCGCCCAGCGGCAAAGCCGCTCGGGGGATGGGCGACAGGCCGAATGAGGCGAAACGGAGCGCGGTGCCGCTCGGCACGCGAAAATCGGATTTCGCTCGGAAAACCCGCTGGCGGGGGATCGGCTAACCAAGGAGGCGCGGCCCAAGGGAACGTAGGGTAGAGTCGGGATTGAAAAGACGGAGGACATAGTTATCAGGATCGACCTAAAGGCGGTGTATACCTTTAGGTTTTGCTTTTTTACAGGAACGAAGAATTACACAGGAACGAAGAGACATAGAAAGATGCAGGAAAATTTGGTGATCGTCGAGTCTCCGGCCAAGGCCAAGACCATCGAGAAGATTCTCGGCGAGAAATATACCGTTCGGTCGAGTTTCGGGCATATTCGGGACCTGAAGAAAAAGGGGCTCAGTATCGACATCGCGCGCGGATTCGAGCCGGAGTACGAGGTTTCGCCCGATAAGGTGAAGGTGGTGAGCGAGTTGCGTAAGCTGTCGAAAGAGGCGCAGACTGTGTGGCTTGCATCCGATGAAGACCGCGAAGGGGAGGCGATCGCGTGGCATCTGAAAGAGACCTTGCAGTTGCCCGATGCGAAGACTCGGCGGATCGTTTTTCACGAGATTACGAAGAATGCGATTCTGTATGCCGTGGATCATCCTCGGCAGGTGGACCAGAATCTGGTCAATGCCCAGCAGGCGCGACGGGTATTGGACCGTTTGGTGGGGTTCGAGCTGTCGCCGCTGCTGTGGAAGAAGGTCAAACCGTCGCTCTCGGCGGGACGCGTGCAGTCGGTTACCGTGAGGTTGATCGTCGAGCGGGAACGGGAGATCATGGCATTCGAGGGGGCGGATTATTACCGGGTCGTGGGGGAATTTACGACCCCCGAAGGGGCCGGGTTCAAGGCCGAGCTCAACACCCGTTTCGGGACCGAGGCGGAGGCGCAGGCTTTTCTGAGCGCGATTGCGGGTCCCGAGGCGCGTTTTACGGTGGGGAGCGTCGAGACCAAACCGGGGAAACGGACTCCGGCACCGCCGTTCACGACCTCTACGTTGCAGCAGGAGGCGGCCCGGAAACTCGGTTTCTCGGTGAGCCAGACCATGAGCGTGGCGCAGCGGTTGTATGAGGCGGGGTTGATTACCTACATGCGTACCGACTCGGTGCATCTCTCGTCGCTGGCGATCGGGACCGCAAAGGAGGCGATAACGAATTTGTTCGGTGCGCGATATCACAAAACGCGTCAGTACACGACCAAAAGCAAGGGGGCTCAGGAGGCGCACGAGGCGATTCGGCCTACGTATATCGACCGGCGCGAGGCGGGGACGACGGCTCAGGAACGGCGGCTCTACGACTTGATCTGGAAACGGACCGTGGCGAGCCAGATGTCCGACGCGGAACTGGAGAAGACCACGGCGCAGATCCTGACCGATGTCCGGGCGGAGAAGTTCGTGGCGACGGGCGAGGTGATTACGTTCGACGGTTTTTTGCGGCTTTATATGGAGTCGCACGACGACGACAACGCGGCTTCTTCCGGCGCGAAAGGGGGAGCTTCGTCGGGGGGAGACGATACGTTGTTGCCTGCGTTGGTGAAAGGGGCGCCGGTGAGTCGCGGTCAGGTGGTGGCGACGCAACGGTTTGCGCAGCGTCCGCCGAGGTACTCGGAAGCGAGCCTGGTGAAGCACCTCGAAGAGTTGGGGATCGGACGGCCGTCGACCTATGCGCCGACGATCTCGACGGTCATCAACCGGGGTTATGTGGTGAAGGAGGATCGGGAGGGGACTCGGCGCGAGTATGCGATTCTGACGTTGTCGAAGAGCGGCGGTATCAAGCGGACCGAAAAGAGCGAGACGACGGGGGCGGAGAAGAACAAATTGTTCCCGACCGATATCGGGATGCTGGTAACGGATTATTTGGCGGAGCATTTTGCGGCGATTCTGGACTACAACTTCACGGCGAAAGTCGAGAAGGAGTTCGACGAGATTGCGGAGGGGGGATTGGACTGGCGGCGGATGTTAGCGGCGTTCTACGAGCCGTTTCACGAGCATGTGGACGATGCGGAGGGGGATACGGAGTATGTGCGGTCGGAACGGCTGTTGGGGGTCGATCCGAAGACGGGAAAGAATGTCTATGCCCGGGTGGGTAAATTCGGTCCGATGGTGCAGCTGGGGGATACGCCGCCGGCGGCCCCGAAGGGGAGAGGGCGGACGTTGGCGGATGCGATCAAACCGGCGGCAGAGGAGGAGAAACCTCGGTATGCCTCGTTGTTGAAGGGGCAGATGGTGGCGACGATTACGTTGGAGGAGGCGTTGGCGTTGTTCGAGCTGCCGCGGACGCTGGGCGAGTACGAGGGGAAGACGGTGGTGGTTTCGGTGGGGCGGTTCGGGCCGTACGTGCGGCACGACGGGAAGTTCACCTCGCTCAAGGTGCGGGAGGGGGACGATCCGTATACGATTACGTTGGAACGTGCCGTGGCGTTGATCGAGGAGAAGCGAGAGGCGGAACGGAATCGGGTGATTCAGGTTTTCGAGGCGGAGGATATTCAGGTGCTGAATGGTCGGTGGGGGCCGTATATCGCGCATGGCGGGGCGAATTATAAGATTCCGAAAACGTTGTTGGCCAAGCGGGAGGCGGCGTCGTTGACGTTGGATGAGTTGAAGGCGTTGATTTCGGAGCAGCAGGCAGCGGGAGGGGGGACGACGCCGGCGAAGCGTCCTGCGTTTCGGCGAGGGAAGAAGTAATAGGGGTGTTTT
>JAIDFC010000204.1 GCA_029054535.1 Rikenella sp.
TCCATGACCGTTCTTAGTGAATAGTCTCGGTTTACTTTTGGGCTGGGGTAATGGCGCGCTAAGTGATTGACTCGCAATAAAGCGCGCCATTACTCCCGGCCCAAAGACAAGTCTTCAAGGCTCTTGACTACGGCAGCCCATGCGATACGTAGTATCGCCCGAAGTTTCTTTGGTACTTTCTGTTCACAGAAAGTACGGTACCCGCACGTAGCTAAAGAACGACACTCCAGGAAAAAGTGGATAAAATTAGATTTAGCAGCATATGGTACATATTTTCGAATCGTTGGAAGGGGCTCGGATCAGCGGTCCGCAGCGTCCCGGGGTGAGGAACATACAGTTCAATTCGCGGAAAGTCGAGCGCGGCGATGTTTTCGTTGCCGTTCGAGGGACCCAGGTCGACGGGCACGCTTATATCCGGGATGCGGTGGCGCAAGGGGCAGTGGCAGTGGTTTGCGAATCTTTGCCCGAGGGGGATTTGGAACCGGAGGTGAGTTATGTACTGGTGGAGGACAGCGCGGCGGCTTTGGCGAGGTTGGCGGCGGCATATTATGGCCATCCGAGCGATCGGCTTCGGCTGGTGGGGGTAACCGGGACCAATGGGAAGACCACGATCGCCACGTTGCTGTATGATCTGTTTACAGCCCTGGGGCATCGGTGCGGGCTGATCTCGACCGTCGTGTATCGCGTGGCGGAGGAGCGGATCGAGTCGACCCATACGACGCCCGACCCGTTGACCCTCAACCGGTTGATGGCCCGAATGGTGGAGGCCGGTTGCGACTACTGTTTTATGGAGGTCAGCTCGCACAGCATCGTGCAGCAGCGGATCGAGGGATTGACCTTCGCGGGTGGGATTTTTACGAATATCACGCACGATCACCTCGATTATCACAAGACTTTCGCGGAGTATATCCGGGCGAAGCAGGCGTTTTTCAGCCGATTGCCGAAGGAGGCGTTCGCGCTCACGAACATCGACGACCGGAACGGCGAGGTGATGCTCCAGAACTCCACGGTACACCGTAAGGCGACTTACTCGCTGCGGAACGTGGCCGATTATCACGGCCGGATCGTCGAAGAACATCTGGACGGCATGCAGATCGAGATGAACGGCCGGGAGCTGTGGGTGCAGTTCATCGGCCGGTTCAACGCCTACAACCTGACGGCGATCTACGGCGCGGCGATGGAGTTGGGGCAGGAGTCGGTCGAGGTGTTGCGGATCTTGAGCACGCTCCGGCCGGTGAGCGGCCGTTTCGAGCAGATTCGGGCAGCGGACGGGCGGCTGGCGATCGTGGACTATGCCCACACGCCGGATGCGTTGCAAAATGTGATCGACACGATCAACGAGCTGCGGCGAGACGGGGCGCAGTTGATTACGGTGGTGGGGTGCGGCGGGAACCGCGATGCGACGAAGCGGCCGGTGATGGCACGGGTGGCGGCCGACGGGTCGTCGCGGGCGATCCTGACGTCGGACAATCCGCGGTTCGAGGAGCCGCAGGCGATCTTGGACGAGATGCGCGGCGGACTCGATGCAGTGCAGCTGGCGCGGACGCTCACGATTGCCGACCGTCGCGAGGCGATCCGCACGGCGGCGGCATTGGCCGGGCCAGGGGATATTATCCTGGTGGCGGGCAAGGGGCACGAACCGTATCAGGAGATTGCCGGTGTGCGCCACCATTTCGACGATCGGGAGGAGGTGGCGGCGGCGTTTGCTTAATGGTTTATCTCGGGTTGTCGTACGGTACTGTCGCCTTGTAGCTTCGTTTTGCCTGTCGGCTCTGACGGATACACTGTTTTTTGGGCTACGGGCCGGTGCCGCTCGGCGTTCGAGAACTGGACTTTGCTCTGCAAACCACCACTGGGGCGGCCTATTCTAATTCACAAACGTCTTTGACCGCGCGCGGAATGATTCACCGCTTTGCTATAAACCGCGCCACCCAGGCGCGCGGGCCGAACGCCTCCCCCTCGGGAGGCCCGCAACTCGACGGTGCTCGTTGCGTTCCAGCCAGGCGACCGACCCGGGTGCAACGTTTAAATATTCTCCGAACGTCGCCCGCGGGAATCCTCCAAGATCTCCCCCTTGACGGGCCGGAGCTTCGCAACCTCCGGCCCTTTTAATTCCCAAGCTGGGTTTGTCCGCGCGCCTCCTTTTACCCGAGCCGCCGACAGCGGGAAGAGCAACGAGCTCCGACGAAGTTGCTCGCCACCGCGCGGGATGGCGGTGGCTCGCCCGCCCGCTGGGCGGGATTTCCTAACCTTTGCACTCTTGCTTTGCCCGCGCGCCGGGCGTTTCATAATGATTCGCCGAAAACCGCGATCTCCGATCGCTCGGCCCACAGCCCTCCCCCTGCGGAGGGCCGAACTTTCGCTTCGCTTGATCGTCCGCTCCGCGGGCTGCGGCTCGTTTTCAATTCGGCATAAACGCAATCATAGATTGCGCGGATCGCCGCCACTCCACGCGGCGGGACGGTGCCGCTCGGCACGCGAAAATTGGAGTTTGCTCTGCAAACCACTGCTGGCGGCGACCCTTTTATCTGGACTCAACCAACCGCGACCTCCGGTCGCCCGGGCGAGCGGCTGCCCCGAAAACATTCTCCGAACGTCGCCCGCGGGAATCTTCCGAGATCTCCCCATGGCGGGCCGGAGCTTCGCCCCGCGAAGGCCCGCGCTTTCTAGCTGACGCGCAGCGGGCTTCGCAAGCTCCGGCCCTTGTACTCCGAAAAACTACAACCCGCCACAAACCGCGATCTCCGATCGCGCGCCCGACGCCGCCCCACGCGGAGGGCGCAATATTCACTTCGTTCATAAGCTACTCCGCCAGCGACGGGCTTTCCCCTAAAAAACTGTATCTGGCCGCGCGCTGGCGAAATCATTCTCGATAAACCTTTCGTTTATCGAGTGATTTCGCCCTTTAGGCGTGCGCGCGGAGTCTTCTCACAGCGAAACCGTGTCTGACTGCCCTGCGCGGGCGGCGTCCGGGTGGCCCCGGCGGGACCGGCGATGCTACGCATCGCTTTACCGTTCTAAGAACAGTTTCTGACCGCGCGCGAAATTCATCCGTTTCAACTCATCGTTGAATCGGAGTATTTCGCTACGGCGGGGCGCGGGGTCGTCCGGCAACCAAAACCCGACAAAAGAGGCGGCGCGTCGCTAAAACCTGACGGTAGAGAAACCAAATCCAAAACACCGACAAAGCCTGAGCCGACCGATGGCAGAGAAAAGCGACACAAGGCGAGCGCTCAAAATTCATGTTAGGGGACTATCTCGCAACAGCGGCGTTTTCGGGGATCTTATCCATAAAAATACCCTCACGCAAAAAGTTTTGCGTGAGGGTATAAAGAAAAGTACAGTCGAAACGGAAAGGAGGGCAATGGCCCCGCGTTTTCGACCAGCGGAACAGTCCGGTTTGTTAGAACGCCTTGGCAATGGCGATGAAATCGCCCGCCACCAGCGACGCACCGCCGATCAAACCGCCGTCTACGTCCTGTTTGCCGAAGATTTCGGCCGCATTGCTCGGTTTGCAGCTCCCGCCGTAGAGGATCGGCGTTTGGTCTGCAGCCGCCGCGCCGAACTTCTCGGCCAACACCTGGCGGATGAAAGCATGGATCTCCTGAGCCTGATCCGCCGTAGCCGTCTTGCCCGTTCCGATCGCCCACACCGGTTCGTAAGCGATCACCAGCTTGCCGAACTGTTCCGGAGCGAGGTTGAACACGACCTCTTCGATCTGCGCCCGCACCACGTCGAAATGTTTGCCCGCCTCGCGTTCGTCGAGCTTCTCGCCCACGCAGTAGATCGGAGCCAAGCCGTTGGCATAGGCCAACGCCATCTTGGCGTTGAGCGTTTCGCTGGTCTCGCCGTAGTATTCGCGACGTTCCGAGTGCCCTAGGATCACGTACGTAGCCCCGAGCGAAGCGATCATCCGGGCCGAAACCTCGCCCGTATAAGCCCCCGACTCGTGATCCGCACAATTTTGTGCCGACACCGCGATCCCTGCTTTTTGCGCCTCGTCTTTCACGCAGCACAAGTGGGTGAACGGAACTCCGACGATCAGTTCGACATCCGACGGCGCGGTGTTTTTCAACGCCGCGACCCCTTTCAGCAATTCGACCCCTTCGGCCGGCGTGGTGTTCATTTTCCAGTTCCCGGCTACGATTTTTCTTCTCATGTTATTCTGTGTGTTTAAATGGTTTCTTTCGTCGATCGGTCGATTACAGCATTCCCAGCTCCAGCAACGCCTCCTGGCTCATCATCGACCGGTCCCACGGGGGATCGAACGTCAACGTTACATCCACCCGGTCGACGCCCTTGACCCGCAACACGTCGTCATGGACCTGCTGCACCAACTGATCCGCCATCGGACAGTTCGGCGCCGTGAGCGTCATCCGGATATGAGCCGTCCCTTCCGGCGTCATCTCGATCTCATAGACCAACCCGAGGTCGTAGATGTTCACCGGAATCTCCGGGTCGTAAATGTTCTTGAGCGTGTAGACGATATCCTTTTCGATGTCGAGTATCTCTTGCGGTGTCATATCTGCTCAAAAATAGGGATTATTTTTGCACCGCGGCATAAGCCGTGGCAAAGAGTTTCATTTGCCGGATCATCGCCAGCAGGCCGTTCGCGCGCGTGGGCGAGAGGTTTTGGGAGAGGCCGATGCGGTCGATGAAGTAGAGGTCCGCATCGCGCACCTCGACGGGCGAGTGGCCGTTCAGCACCCGGATCAGCAGGGCGATAATCCCCTTCGTGATAATGGCGTCGCTGTCGGCCGAGAAGTAGATCTTGCCGTCGTCGTCGAGCCGCGCATCGACCCACACCCGCGACTGACACCCCTTGATGACATACTGTTCGGTTCGATGTTCCGGATCGATGGCCGGCAGCGAAGCGCTCAGCTCGATGAGGTAGTCGTAGCGGTCGAGCCACTCGTCGAAGACCGAGAATTCGTCGATGATCCGGTCCTGGGTTTCGTTGATGGTCATAACGCGTCGGCCGAAAAGTTAGACATTGAACAGGAAGTGCATGATATCGCCGTCCTGCACCACGTACTCCTTGCCCTCGACCCCGATTTTGCCCGCTTCGCGACACGCCTTTTCCGAGCCCAGCGCCACGTAGTCCGCATATTTGATCACCTCGGCCCGGATGAACCCCCGTTCGAAGTCCGTGTGGATGATCCCCGCCGCCTGAGGCGCCTTGGTCCCCCGCGCATAGGTCCAGGCCCGGGTCTCGTCCGGTCCGGTGGTGAAGTAGGTTTCGAGGTTCAGCAGCGCATAGGCCGAACGGATCAAGCGCGACACCCCCGACTCTTCGAGTCCCAGGTCCGCGAGGAACATCTGCCGCTCGTCGTAGCTCTCCAGTTCGGCAATATCCGCCTCCGTGGCCGCCGCCACGATCAGCATCTGTGCCCCCTCATTCTTAATGGCATCCGCCACGGCGCGCGTATGGTCGTTTCCCGTCGCCGCCGACGCCTCGTCGACGTTGCAGACGTAGAGCACCGGCTTACTGGTCAGCAGGCACAGATCCGCCACCAGCTTTTCGTCCTCGCGGTTGTCGAGCACCACGCTCCGAGCCGAACGTCCCTGTTCCAACGCCTCTTTGTAACGCACCAGAATGTCGTACAGCCGTTTGGCAGCCTTGTCGCCGCCGCTCTGGGCCTGTTTCTGGACCTTCCCCAAGCGACTCTCGACGGTTTCGAGGTCCTTGAGCTGCAATTCGGTATCGATAATCTCCTTGTCCCGCACCGGATCCACCGAGCCGTCCACGTGGGTGATGTTCCCGTTCTCGAAACACCGCAGGACGTGGATAATCGCATCGGTCTCGCGGATATTGGCCAGGAACTTATTCCCGAGCCCCTCGCCCCGCGAAGCCCCCTTGACCAGTCCGGCGATGTCGACGATCTCGATGGTGGTCGGCACGACCCGTTTCGGGTTATCGATCTCCACCAGTCGCGCGAGCCGCTCGTCCGGCACGGTGATCACCCCGACATTGGGTTCGATCGTGCAGAACGGGAAGTTGGCCGCCTGCGCTTTCGCGTTCGACAGGCAGTTGAATAGCGTCGACTTGCCCACGTTCGGCAGACCGACTATGCCGCATTGAAGTGCCATGTATGATTCGTTTTTGAAGCCCTCAAAGATAGGGCTAATTTCGCACTTTTTCGTCATTTTGTTTCGCGCCGCGTCTCCGTCCGGATCTCCTGCCGGGCAGACGAGGAGCGATCGCGAGGTTTTTCATTATCTTTGTACGGACCTAACCGACTCTTTTCCATGAAATTCTTACACGCACTCTCTCTTGTCGCGGCGTTGCTGACCGCCACGATCTCGGCGACGCGCGCGCAAACCGACTCTATTCCGCGCTACTGGACCTGGAGCCACTACTCCGAGCGGACCGACTGGGACGACTATTTCGCCCGGCTGACCGAGGTCGGCATCCGGGGGCTGATCCTCCAGTGCGGGGCGGAACAGCTCCGGGAGGTGCTCCCTACGGCCCGGCGGCACGGCGTGTCGGTCTACGCCTGGATGTGGGTGCTCAACAACGGCGGAATCGCTTATCTTCATCCCGAGTGGCTCGACTACAACCGCGACGGCGAGTCGTTGCGAGACAAAAAGGCCTATGTGGACTACTATAAATTCCTCTCGCCGGTCATTCCGGGGGTCCGGCGGGAGATCGCGCGGCGGGTCGAAGAGTTGGCCCGGGTCGAGGGGCTGGCGGGGATCAGCCTGGACTACTGCCGGTATGTGGACCAGATTCTGCCGACGTCGCTCTGGGACCAGTACGGAATCGTGCAGGACAAGGAGTATGCCGAGTGGGACTACGGATACCACTGTCACTAATACACATATGCCGCTGCCGACGAA
>JAIDFC010000205.1 GCA_029054535.1 Rikenella sp.
TGTTGGATTTCGTTGGCAGGAATGGTGATGGGTGGTCTTCAACGATTACAGAGATCAACAGCTATTTCTTGCATCTCGATTCCGGCGGAAGCAGCCCGAATTACTATGGCTACCGTGCGTTCGGTTTTCCGTTGCGTTGCCTCCAGGAATAGGGAGAGGACGGAACGCGGGCAAGACACTCGAAAACCGGAGCTTGTTCGGGTAGGCTTTGCTGACTACAGCTCTGTTCACCATTCTCCCAAAACAAACCGCGCCGCAGGCGCACGGTCCGGCGCCACCCCCGGCGACGGACGCAATTCTCACTACGCTCGGTTGCGACCGCGCTGGCGCCGAACCGAGGCCGCTAAAAATCCACCGCAACCAGTCCACCCTGTGGGCGCGTCGCCCGCAGGAATCCTCCGTAATCTCCCTTTGTCGGGCCGAAGCCACCCCAGGCGGAGGGCCGCATTCCTCGCATGCTCGGGCGACCGCTCCGCTGGCTCCGGCCCTTTTAATTCCCAAGCCAGGTTTGGCCGCGCGCTGGCGGAAATCTTGTTCAAAAGCGATTCACGCTTTTGAACGATTTCCTACCCCAGCTGTCGCGCGCGGGGTCTTTTCTATCAAAGAAACCGTGTCAGACTGCGCTCAAGCCGCGCGGGCTGCGGGTGCCCCCGCTGGGCGGGCGATACTACGTATCGCTATACCATAAAAAACAGTCTCTGCCCGCGCGCCGGGTCTTTCTCCTCAAGAAACCGTGTCGAACGCGCTCGGGCCGTGCGTGCTCGCGGTGGGCGAGAGGCTACTGTAATCAAGAGAGCAAAACCCAACAAAACCCGCTGCGCTTCGCTGGGGCCATCCGATAGAGAAAACCAAGCCCAACGATAATCCACCCCGAACCATCACGACAGCCGAGCCGCTACTCCGCCGCCAACTTGAGCAAAAGCTCGCGCGCCTGAGGATTACTCGGCCGCGCGCCACCACGTATATGCGCATCGCGGACACGCCCCTCCTTGTCGACCACCCAATAGGTCGGCACCCCGGAGAACCCCATACGATGACGCAGAATATTCCCCTCGTCCGCCGTCAGGAGAACTTGTTTCCCCGACTCGGCAATTCCTAAAGCCGTTTTGATTTTCTCCCACTCAGCAGGCTCCGAGTCGATGCAGATATAGATAAACTCGACCGGTTTTCCTTTCAACTCCTCGTGCAGTTTCAGCGAGTGAGGCATCTCGCCGCGACACGGCCCGCACCACGTCGCCCATACATCGACATACAGCACCTTTCCCGTACCCCGGTACGGCGCGAAGATCTCGCCGATAAATCGTTCCGGTTCTTTGAGTTCCAGTTCGTAGATATTCTTCCCCCGCTCCTTTTCCTCCGCCGTTCGGGCCACCTCCTCCGGCGACGGCACCAAGCGGCGCACCACCGGCGAAGCGATATAGCGCTCTCTCAGCGGATAGATCCGCGCATAGAGTTCCGGCGTTTTGTTTCCGCCGGCCACGTCGACGAAGATATTCAGACACATGACATCCCTCGACAACGACGCCGGGTACTCCGCCCGGATCGAGTCCAAGGCCGCGACCAGTTTTTCACGATTCGTCCGTACCGACGAGGTATCCGAATAGAGATAGCTCAACACCGTTTGATACAGCGCATAGCGATAGCCCGGCAGGTCGACGAAGTTTCGGTCGTCCGTCATCGGAAACCCCACCGTCCGGTGCAACTCGCGCACCTGCTCCGGCCGTACCGTCCTCTTTCCGAACGCATACCCCAGCCACGTATACCCCGCATACAAGTTTCCGATCCCCCGCCGCAAGATCTCCTCCACCTCCGGCGACGGATGTTCCGCCGCCACATACCGATCGAGCGTCGTCCGATCGGCACTGTCCTTGCCGCGCAAAAACGCGATCCACGACGCCATATCCGTCGGTTCCTCTGTCGCCGGCCGCGAAGTCTCGCGCCGCAACTTATTGAAACGAAAGAGATGTCGACTCGCCCGCCCGCTGCGATTCTCGCCGAACCTCACACTGCCATACTCGCTATCGCTATCCGGATCGAAGTCGGCCGATCGGAAAGTCATCCGCAACGTGTCGTCCGGATAGAGATAACAGACCACCTGTCCGTCCCCATACTGCAAAAACATCTTGGCCGGACACGGCATGTCGACCTCGAACCGAAAGCGCCCCTCGACATCGAGATAATCGCTCACCGCTCTCGTTCCGCTCGCCTCTGTCAAGTCCGGCACCCGCAACGTAACCAACCTCCCCGCCCCGCTATCGAGTGCCACCTGCCCTTCGACCCATCCTCTTCCCAGCGTAAAATCGAACGCCTCGGTCTGCCGCACCGCCTCCGGCGAAGCCGGAGTCATCCCTCCGAGCTGCGGCAGAGGCCTCTGCCGCACACGCTTATCGCCCCCGGTCTTGCGCCCCGACGCCCCGGCGGGCAGACACATAGCAACCGCCAACAGAAATAGGAATACACTTTTCATGACGCGTATTTTTTATCGTCCGATAAAACTTACGCCGCGCCGTGGCAATTTTTGTATTTTTTGCCACTTCCGCACGGACACGGGTCGTTGCGCCCCACCCGTTTTTCCGCCTGCGCCGGCATAGGCCGCCCGCCGTCCGCAGCAGCCGACCCGCCCATCGCCCGATTAGCCCCCGGCGGCACCGGTCCGTCGTTGCGCGAGGTCCGCATCCGGCTCATGTCCGGCCTGTTCCGCTGAGGAATCGCCTGCTGCCCCTGCACCGGCCCCGCCTGCGGCACAGCCCCTCCAGCGGCCGCCCCATTCTGAGCCGCCGAAGCCGGCGCCACCGGCAGGTAGACCTTCAGGAGCATCGACAAGACCTCGCGGTTGATCTTTTCGATCATCTGGCGGAAGAGCTCGAACGACTCGAACTTATAGATCAACAGCGGATCCTTCTGTTCATAGGCCGCATTCTGGACCGACTGTTTCAAGTCGTCCATATCCCTCAAGTGCTCTTTCCAGTCGTCGTCGATCGTGATGAGCATCATCACGCGGCTGAACGCCTTGTGAATTTCGAGCCCTCGCGAGTCGATCGCCCGACGGAAATTGACCGGCACATTCAAGCCCCGTTTCCCGTCGGTCAACGGGATCGAGATATTCTCGAACTTGTCTCCCTGCTCCTTGTAGATCGCCTCCAGAACCGGGAACGCCTGTTGTGCGATCTGCGCTGCCCGTCGTTTGAGGGCGCTCCGCATATCCCCCAAGAGCATCTCGGCCAACTGCGGGTCCTTCAAGTCGTCGTACTCCTCTTCGGTGAACGACGGTTCGATGGAGATCTGCCGGATCAGTTCCACTTTGAACTCGTCGAACGGCAGGCCGCGATAATTTTCGATAAAATTCTCGGCGAAGTCGGTCATCATGTTGTTGACATCCACCTCGATCCGTTCGCCGAAGACCGCATTGTGCCGCCGCGTGTAAATGACCTCGCGCTGCGAGTTCATCACGTCGTCGTACTCCAAGAGGCGTTTCCGAATCCCGAAGTTGTTCTCTTCGACCTTTTTCTGCGCCCGTTCGATCGCCCGACTCATCATGCCGGCCTGAATCACCTCGCCCTCCTTGATCCCCATCGTGTCCATGAGGCGCGCAATGCGTTCCGAGCCGAACAATCGCATGAGGTCGTCCTCCAGCGAGACGAAGAACTGCGAACTCCCCGGGTCCCCCTGCCGTCCGGCACGCCCCCTCAACTGCCTGTCCACCCGCCGCGACTCATGCCGCTCGGTCCCGATAATCGCCAGCCCGCCCGCATCCTTGACCTCCTGCGTCAGTTTGATG
>JAIDFC010000206.1 GCA_029054535.1 Rikenella sp.
TCGCCCCGGTTGGTAAAAAATCGACGACACGGCGAAAAACGCTCTCGCCGACCTCCCCCCCCCGATAGAGCAGGAGTTTGGAATCGGCCCGATCCGCCAGCGGGAACCGGGCGATCCGCTCATCCGGCAACGGGTAGTCGAAATCCGAAATAGCTATTGCCTTCTCCATCAAAAACCGTTAAATTTGCACAAATTTAGCGATAAACTATGATTAAAGCAGGCAGCCGGGTAAAATTCGTGTCGGATACGGGCGTCGGGATCGTACGATCGATCCAGGGAAACATCGCGTATGTCGAGGTGGAGGACGGATTCGAGATTCCGGCTTTGGTGAGCGATATCGTCGAGGTGGAGATCGAGGCCGAAAATGCGGCGATCGTCAAGATCGGGCCGAGCGACCCGAAACCCGCTGCTTCCCGACAGACCGACACGAACGACGGCTCTCTGAAAAAACAGCGGGCGACGGTCAGAGGCTTGAATAACTATGGTCGGGTTTCGTTGGCGGACGATTACGAGGACGACGAACCGATCGACCTGTCGAAATTCCGGCGGTCGTTCACAGCTGCCGTGGCGGAAACGGAGATCGACCCCACGCCCGCGCCGACCGAAAAAGCGCCGTGGGAATTGACCGACTATTCGGTGAAGCTCCTGTTCGTTCCGGCCGAGGGATCATCGGACAAAGCGGCCGAGAATGCGGACCTGGAGGCGTGGCTGGTGAACGACAGCAGCTACACTTTATTCTACAATATCGCTCGCCGCGAACAGCGGGGCGATTTCGTGCGGACGATCGACAGCGGCACGTTGGCGGCGGACTCCAAACAAAAAATCAAACTCTATCGGCGGGCGGAGCTGGCGGAGATCTCGACCCTCCATATCAGTTTGTTGCCGTACAAACCGACGGCGTTCGTACCGCGGGCGGTGGAGGCGTTCGATCTGGAGTTGCACCCGCTGAAATTCGTCCGGGCTTCGGCTTTCATCGAAAACGACTACTTCGACACGCCGGCGGTGGAATTCGTGCTGGCTTCGACGAACGAAGCGGCGAATACGCCTGTTCCGGCCGCCCCGAAAACCAAACCGCAGAAAACGACACCCTCACCCCACAAGCCCTCGACCAAGGACGAAGAGGTGGTGGATCTCCATGCCGAGGAGATTCTCGACTCGACCGACGGAATGGCCTCGGGCGAGATTCTCAAGGCTCAGTTGGCGCGTTTTACGGTGGCCCTCGACGGGGCGGTCAAAGGCGGAGCTTCGGCTCCGAAACGGATCGTCTTTATCCACGGGGTGGGCAAAGGTAAATTGCGGTACGAAATCGAAAAAGAACTCCGCCGCAACTACCCGAAACTACGATATCAGGACGCGTCGTTTGCGGAGTACGGATACGGTGCGATTATGATCTTTCTGAAATAAGCAGAGAGTCTCATGGAATTTCGAGCAGACAAAAACCTGATCGCAGCCTGCGGTCTTTATTGCGGGACTTGTCGGGGTTTCAGGGCAGGGAAGTGTCCGGGATGCCGGGAGAACCTCAAGGCGGAACGGTGGTGCAAGCTGCGCAGCTGCGTGCATGCACAGGGCTTGGGTTCTTGTGCGGAATGCACGGAATATGGCGGCGAGGCGCGGAAAACGCTCAAGGAGTGCCGGAAATTCAACAATTTCATGGGCAAAGTGTTCGGTTTGATCTTCCGGTCGGACCGTTTCGGCTGCATCGACCGTATTCGGGAGGCGGGAGCCGATACCTTTGCTCAGGAGATGGCGGAAAACGGATGCTATAACCGCCCGGCCACGAAAAAACACAGATAATATATAAAGCAAGGGGACTCTGCCGCTGCTTTCGACGCCTCTGGGCGAATCGAGAGGGGAGGAAAGTCCGGGCAACACAGGGCACCGCACTGGTGAAACTGCCAGACGGGCGAGAGCTCGTGTAACCGTAACAGAAAACGACCGCCTCGACCGGTCAAACGGTCGGGGTAAGGGTGAAAAGGCGGGGTAAGAGCCCACCGGTACCGGCGGTAACGTCGGTAGCCGTACGGCCTGCGGGTTGCAAGACCATGTACACCGATGTCGAGACACATCTTTCGGGGTGTGTTTCCGAAGGACGGCCCGTCCGAGTCGGGGGGTAGGTTGCTGACGATCCGGCGGGAGACCGTCGGGCTGGATAAATGGCAGAGGCTTTTCATCCGGGTAAGCGCACTCGCGCAGTGCCGCCGGAAAAAGTACAGAACCCGGCTTATACCCCTTGCTTTTTCTTTTTGTTCATGAGAAACAAAGTTGCCCAAACGATCTATTTCTGCGATAGCTCCTGCAACCTCCTTTGTAAGATCGACCCGCAAACAGAACAACGAACCAAAATCGTTGCATATCCGGACAAAGATTCCATATGTTCTCCGACAGTCGATCCGGCCGACGGTAAAATCTACTACAACAATTACAACCGAAAAAACGACCTCCAACATTTGACCCGTATCGATCCGAAGCGAAAAACGATCGAACAAATCGGCCTGCTGAGCGACCGGGAAGAGGAGTGGTACACCCTGTGTATGATCGACGACCGGTTGCACGCGTTGATAGATTCCGGCAACCTGTCTCTTGCGGTGGTCTCGGTCGCCCCGAAGAGCGCCGCACAGACGCCGGTAGCCGACTTCGGGTCGCTGTACCTCGCGTTGGAGATTCCCGATACTCCGGGAGCGTTTGTAAGTTTTTGCCCTCCGATTTACGATCCGACCACACGGGGGCTGATACTACATATCATTAGCTATACTCCCTCGGAGGAGGAATGGCTGGTCCGGCTCGATCTCGTCAGCCAAAGAATCATAGTCGGCGATAAGTTGAAGAGATCCCAGTCCCACTTCTGCGGATTTTTCCTGAAAGATGGAGTGCTTGCCGGCGCGTTGGAAAGTCGGCATGGGGTAGAATTCCGGACAATCGACCCGATGAACCTCACCTTCGAGACCTTGATCGGGCAGATCCCTCCGGTGCTATCGTTCAACGGAAATCTTTGTTACGACGAGGCGACCCAGAAAGGATTTTTTCTGATGGATAACCTCAAATACAAAGCATATGATCCTTCCTATGCCATAGGCACTTACGATTTCCGGAGCCGAGAGTTTCGACAACTTCCGACCCCGTCGGAAAATCTGGATCCTTTCGTTATGTTCTACTAAAAGGGGCTCCGAAGGGCAGAAAAGCGGTTGCCGTTTTGGGGGCAGCAACCGATAAGTCAAAATATTACAGCCCCATAAAAAACCGCCGCAATCGCCGCTTCCACGTCCGCGCCTCGGTGTACGGCCCCTCGTCGGCTTTCAATACGACGAACTCGATCGGTAATTTTCGGTATGCTGTTATCGCTCTGATCCGCTCCCTATTCCGGGCGATCCGGTCGATCATCTCCTGGCGTACCTCTTCGCCGCATCTCCCGGACAACTTGGACAGCATCTCCGAAAAATACTTCATTCGCCGGTATCTCATATCCCCATCGATGCAGTTCAGATGACAGTCGGCATAAGTCAAATCCGTCATCTGCCGCACCTTGTTCACCCGCATCAAGACCTCCGGTATCAGAATCAGACATTTCTGCCGGAAAACCTCGTCGTCCCCCTCATATTCAATGAAAGAGCGGTGCGTCTGTCCCAAGGCTTTTCGCATTTTTCGCGAGAAACGCAACCGTTGACAAGCGCTCCACTTCAGAAATTTCAGGTCTTCGTACGGCGATTCCCATAAGAAAGAGACCGCAACGTTACAGAATGTTCCCTTCCGCCACGAGTGCGGTTGAAACTCCACCTCGACCAGAAAGTAGCCGCAATCACACCACCACCGCCTCGAACGTCCCGCCCGAAACATCCCGGCCGGCTCCAGTATTTCGGCAGCCAGTTGAGTCAGAATTACCGTATGAGGTCCCGGTTTCCCCATGGTAAAATTTCTCTTATAGTAATAAAACCCGTTAGAACCGCGAAAGCATCGGATAGTCCAGCGAAAAGTGCAACCCCACACTCTCCTTGAGCTGCTGCGCCTGCTTGATGATCAGGTAAGCCACCGCGATCACGTTACGCAGCTCGCACAGGTTTTTCGATAGCGTCGACCGCCGGTAGAGGTGCTCCGTCTCCTCGTAAATGATCTGCAAGCGGTGCATCGCCCGCTCCAGCCGGATGTTCGACCGCACGATCCCCACATAGTTCGACATGATCTGCTGCACCTCCCGCAGGCTCTGCGTGATGAGGACCATCTCTTCCGGATGCGACGTCCCCTTGTAATCCCAATCCGGCAGCCCCTCCTGAAGAGTCAGCCCGTCGATCACCCCCAACGAATGCCGCGCCGCCTGCTCGGCATAGACCACCGCCTCGATCAACGAATTGGAAGCCAGCCGATTGGCCCCGTGCAACCCCGTCGAAGCCGTCTCGCCCACGGCATAAAGCCGCTTGATGGAGGTCTCCCCGTTCATGTCCACCTTCACCCCCCCGCAACAATAGTGCGCCGCCGGAACCACCGGAATAAAGTCCCGCGTAATGTCGATCCCGATCGAGAGACACTTCTTATTAATATTCGGAAAGTGGTCCCGCGTGAGTTCCGGATCCTTGTGCGTAACATCCAAGTAGACGAAATCCTCGCCCCGGGTCTTGAGCTCGTGGTCGATGCTCCGCGCCACCACATCTCGCGGCGCCAGCGACCCCATCTCATGGTATTTCTGCATGAACTCCTTGCCGTCCTGCGTCCGCAGAATCGCCCCGAACCCGCGGATCGCCTCCGAAATCAGGAACGACGGCCGTTCGCCCGGGTTATAGAGCGAGGTGGGATGGAACTGAATGAACTCCATGTTCTCGATAATCCCCTTGGCTCGGTGCACGAGCGCGATCCCGTCGCCCGTCGCCCCGGCCGGATTGGTCGTCGTATGGTAGACGTTCCCCGTCCCGCCCGTGGCCAGCACCGTAACCTTGGCCCGCACCGTGAAAACCTCCTGCGTATCGAGTTTCAGCACGTACGCCCCGTAACACTCCGTCCCCGGAATCGACCGCTTCACCAGCTTCCCCAGGTGATGCTGCGTCAAGAGATCGACCGCAAAATGTTGTTCCAGAATCTCGATATTCGGATGCTCCCGCACCCGGTCGATCAGCCGGTTCTCGACCTCGGCCCCCGTATAATCCTTATGG
>JAIDFC010000207.1:0-1190 GCA_029054535.1 Rikenella sp.
AGGCGGCGGGGATATCTTGCCCACCGAGGTCAACTTCTTCAGCCGGAAACAGCAACAGGAACACTGGCGGCTGGGGTGCCAGGTCAAGGTGAAGAACGACCTGAAGATCAAAGTACCGGAATCCGTACTCGGCGTACGGAAGTGGGAGTGCGAGGTGGTTTCGAACCGGAACATCTCGACATTCCTCAAGGAGTTCGTGGTGAAGCTGCCGGAGGGCGAACAGCTCAACTTCCGGAGCGGGGGATATATTCAGATCGACGTGCCGAAGTACGACGAGATCAAATTCTCGGACATGGAGGTCGACGAACAGTATCGCGGCGACTGGGACCAGTTCAAGATGTGGGACCTGGTGGCGAAGAATCCGGAACCGACCTTCCGGGCTTACTCGATGGCGAATCACCCGGCCGAAGGGAATATCATCATGCTGAATATCCGGATCGCGACGCCGCCGTTCGACCGGGCGGCAGGCGGATTTATGAAAGTCAATCCGGGGATCTGCTCGTCGTACATCTTCAGCCGGAAACCGGGCGACAAGGTAACGATTTCGGGGCCGTACGGGGAATTCTTCCTGCCTGACGGCTTGCCGGACACGCAAGAGCTGATTTTTATCGGCGGCGGGGCCGGGATGGCTCCGATGCGGAGCCATATCATGCACCTGTTCAAGACCGAACGGACGAAACGTCCGGTATCGTTCTGGTACGGTGCGCGGGCTTTGAAAGAGGCGCCGTATATCCACGAGTTCCACGAGATCGAGCAGGAGTTCCCGAACTTCTCGTTCAACCTCGCGCTCGACCGGCCCGATCCGGAAGCGGATGCGGCCGGGGTGAAGTACACGGCGGGGTTCGTGCACAACGTGCTGTACGAAAACTACCTCAAGAATCACGAAGATCCGGAGGGATGTCTGTACTTGATGTGCGGACCGCCGATGATGATCTCGGCGGTGGTGAAGATGCTGGACTCGCTGGGGGTTCCGCCGGAAAACATCTTGTACGACAACTTCGGTTCGTAAGACTGCACAGGGGAATTGCTCCCATAGCGTCCCTCGACTACCCTACCCGATCCGCTGCCTCTCTTCGGAGAAGCAGCGGATCTTTTTTTCATCACCACGGAATCCTCTCCCTATTCCTGGAGGCAACGCAACGGAAAACCGTATGCACGGTAGCGGAGGTTATTCGGGCTGATCCAGTCGT
>JAIDFC010000207.1:1290-13972 GCA_029054535.1 Rikenella sp.
GTCGACGACCAACTGTACCCGTTGCGGCCCATAACTCTCAGTAGCCCGTTTTGTGGGTCGCGGAGGCCCGGAGCCGGATGCCGCTCTGTCCTCTCTCCCTATTCCTGGAGGCAACGCAGCTGAAGACCGTGCGCACGAAATTCGAAATTATGGGGGTACATCCTCTCGGGACTACAGACTTGGTAATAGCTGTTTTTCTCTTCGACCGTCGACGTCCAGCTGAACCCGCTGAGGCCGATGTAATACAACGTACCAGTGCTGCGGTGGCGGTAGCCCGGAGCCGGGTTTGTTCGCTCCCTATTCCTGGAGGCAACGCAACTGAAAACCGTGTGCACGAGCACCGTTATCATTCGAATAGATTCCACCGAAATAAAGGTACAAACGATAGACATAATTTCCTGTAAATGTCGACGACCAGCTATACCCGTCGCGCCCGATGTTCAACAACATCCCATCGCTGCGACCGCGGTAGCCCGGAGCCGGGTGCCGCTCCGTCCTCTCCCTATTCCTGGAGGCAACGCAACTGAAGACCGTACGCGCGAAGACGTCCTCCACCTTGCGGGTCGATTCGATCGCTGTTGATCGTCAAATGGTAAACCCCGAGATCTCTAATCGTCGACGACCAACTATATCCGCCGTTGCCGACGTGATACAACGTTCCGCCGGCACTGACCCCGCGTCCGCCGCTTTCGCGGAAGCCCGGAGCCGGGTAAAACAAAAAGTGCCGAGCGGCCCCTCTCTCCCTATTCCTGGAGGCAACGCAACGGAAAACCGTATGCACGGTAGCGGAGGTTATTCGGGCTGATCCAGTCGTAGAGGAAGTCCAGAAAGTAGCCGTTGCTACCCGTAACCGTCGACGACCAACTGTACCCGTTGCGGCCCATAACTCTCAGTAGCCCGTTTTGTGGGTCGCGGAGGCCCGGAGCCGGGCTGCGAAGTTTTGTTGGATTGCCGGGCGAGAATACGAGTCGCCGCCAGCGGGACAAGCAACGAGCCCTGACGAAGTTGCGCGTCTCCGCCCGGGACGGCGGCGACTCGCGCGATCCGTTGGATAGCAATTCTTGCCTCTCCATATTCCCGGAGTCAACGGTGCCGCTGGGCACTCCAACCTGGCCTGCCGGGAGAGAAAAATATCGCAACTGGGAAGCCCGGCATTCACCGCGTGCAGCACCCGAACGAACCGAAGAATCAAGGGTTGCCCATCCCAAAAAAAATGATTATCTTAGCAGTTCGAAAAGAGTCAGACAAAACCCTTATGCAAGAAGAACAAGAACTGCAAGAAAAAATCATCAAGATCAATATCGAGGAGGAGATGAAGAGCGCCTACATCGACTATTCGATGTCGGTCATCGTATCGCGGGCGCTGCCGGACGTGCGGGACGGGCTGAAGCCGGTGCACCGACGGGTGCTGTACGGGATGAGCAGCGAATTGGGCCTCTCCTCGGACAAGCCGCACAAAAAATCGGCCAGAATCGTCGGGGAAGTGCTGGGGAAATTCCACCCGCATGGGGACAGTTCGGTGTACGATGCGATGGTGCGGATGGCACAGGATTGGTCGCTGCGGTATCCGTTGGTCGACGGGCAAGGTAACTTCGGCTCGGTGGACGGCGACTCGCCGGCGGCCATGCGTTACACCGAAGCCCGGATGAAAAAAATCACCGACGAGGTGATGGCGGATATCAATAAGGAAACCGTCGACTTTACGCTCAACTTCGACGACACCATTTACGAACCGACGGTACTTCCGACGAAGATACCGCTGCTGTTGGTCAACGGGAGTTCGGGGATCGCGGTGGGGATGGCTACGAACATGCCGCCGCACAACCTCTCTGATACGATCGACGCTATCAACGCTTATATCGACAATCCGGATATCGAAATCTCGGAACTGATCGAACATATCAAAGCCCCGGACTTTCCGACCGGGGGGATCATTTACGGGTATGAAGGGGTGCGCGAGGCGTATGAGACGGGACGCGGCCGGATCGTCATCCGGTCGAAAACCGACATCGAATACACCTCGAGCGGACGGGCTTGTATCGTGGTGAGCGAGATTCCGTACCAGGTCAACAAAGCCGAGATGATCCAGAAGATCGCCGGACTGATCAACGAAAAGAAGATCGAAGGGATCTCGTACGTCAACGACGAAAGCGACCGGAACGGGATGCGGATCGTCATTATCCTGAAACACGACGCGGTGGCTAGCGTGGTGCTCAATACGCTGTTCAAGTACACGCAGTTGCAATCGGCTTTTTCGGTGAATAACATCGCATTGGTGGACGGACGGCCGAGAGCGTTGAACCTGAAGGACTTGATCAAATATTTCGTTCGGCACCGGCACGATGTGGTGGTGCGGCGGACGAAGTACGACCTGCGCAAGGCGGAAGAAAGGGCACACATTTTGGAGGGCTTGTTGATTGCGCAGGACAATATCGACGAAGTGATCCGGATCATTCGGGCGGCGAAGAACGCGGAAGAGGCTAAGGCGAACTTGATTACACGGTTCAACTTGAGCGATTTGCAGGCTCAGGCGATCGTCGACATGCGGCTGCGGGCGTTGACCGGACTCGAACACGACAAATTGCAGCAAGAGTTCGACGAATTGCAGAAAATGATCGCTTACTACAAAGAGCTGTTGGGGAGCGAACCGATGCAGATGCAAGTCATCAAGGACGAGCTTATCGAGATCAAGGAAAAGTATGGGGATAAGCGACGGAGCGAAATCGTGTTGACCGCCGAAGAGTTCAACCCGGAGGATTTCTATGCCGACGAAGACGTGGTGATTACCATCAGCCATTTGGGGTACATCAAGCGTACGCCGCTGACCGAATACCGGACCCAGTCCAGAGGGGGGGTTGGTTCGAAAGGGTCTGCGACGCGGGACGAAGACTTTATTGAGCATCTGTACGTTACCACGATGCACAACACCATGCTCTTCTTTACGGAAAAAGGGCGGTGTTACTGGCTGAAGGTGTACGAAATACCGGAGGGGAGTCGTTCGTCCAAAGGACGGGCGATCCAGAACGTCATCCAGATCGAGCCGGACGACAAGGTGCGGGCTTATATCAACGTGCGGCGGCTGAACGATCCGGAGTATGTCAATAACAACTACATCGTGATGTGTACCCGAGAGGGGATTATCAAGAAGACGTTGCTGGAGGCTTACTCGCGGCCGCGGTTGAACGGAGTGAACGCCATCACGATCAAAGAGGGCGACCAGCTGATCGACGCGGCGTTGACCTCGGGACAAGCACAGATCGTGATTGCGGCCAAGGGCGGGAAGGCCATTCGGTTCGAGGAGGATAAGGTGCGGGCGATTGGTCGGACGGGGGCCGGTGTGCGCGGGATCTCGCTCGACGAGGGGGACGAAGTGATCGGGATGCTGACCGTCGAACCGGACCAGAAACCGGAAATTCTGGTGGTTTCGGAGAACGGATACGGGAAGCGGACCGGGATCGACGACTACCGGATTACGGGACGTTCGGGGAAAGGGGTCAAGACGATCCAGATTACCGAAAAGACCGGCGATCTGATCTCGATCCAAGCGGTGAGCGACGAAAACGACTTGATGATTATCAATCGTTCCGGGCTGACCATTCGGATTCCGGTGGCCGATATTCGCGTAACCGGCCGGGCGGCACAAGGGGTCAAGGTGATCAATCTGAGGGGGAAAGACTCCATTGCCTCGGTGATCGCCGTTCCCAAGAGCGAAGAGGAGGAAACCGGCAGCGAAACCGATGCGGAAGAGACGCCTGCGAATACGGCGGCTACCGATCGCGAAGAAAACGGCGGCGAAGCGTAGTAATTCACCGTTACGAAGAACGAAGAAATAAACTAACTCCTATTTATAACACGATGAAAAAACTCCTGATGATCCTGGCCGCTGCGACGACAGTGCTGTCGGCGGCGCATGCTCAGACCAAAGCGCTGGACAACCTGAACAAACAGCTTCAGAAGAGCGACGCCACGGTTGCCGATCCGAAAAAAGCGGGATCGGCGGGGACGTGGGTCGATCGCGCTTCGGTGTTGATCGACGCCTCGAACATTTATACGAAAGAGCTGATCGCCGGTTTTCCGATCGAACAGTCGTTGAACCTGATTCCGGACGACTATCAAGAGATCGTCGAAGTGGAAGTCGGGGGGGTACCGCACAAGAAATACGTTTTCGAGAACTACGATATTTATGTAGACGGTAACGGTTTGGTCGCATTCTGGAACACGAAGAACGAATTCCGTCCGGGGGCATTGGACGGCGCGTTCGATGCACTGAAACGCGCCTACGAAATCGACCCGTCGATCACCACCGGCAAAGGATACCTGATCGGCCAAAAGCTGTACAATCAGTTCAAGACCGATGGGATGAACCTCTACAACCTGGATCGGAAAGCCGAAGCAGGCGCTTTCTTCGGGAAATCGGCCGAAGTCAACGGCATGCTCGGCGAGGTGGACTCCGTGATGATCTACTACGCCGGAGTCGCTTATAACGAAGCCGGCGAGTACGACCAAGCGCTGGAATACATGAAAAAAGCCAAAGAGGTGGGCTATGACGAAGAGGGAGGCGTGGATTCCTATATCGCCTACATCCTGCAACAACAGGGAAAAGTCGAAGAAGCTATCTCGACGCTCGAAACCGCACTGGTCGCTTATCCGACCAACAATCAGCTGGTTACGCGTTTGATCGACCTCTACGTACAGAGCAAGCGGAGTCCGGATCAAGTGGTGTCCATGCTGAACAAGGCCAAAGAGTTGGATTCGACGAACGTCCAGCTGTACTTGATGGAAGGTTCGCTGTGGGAACAGATGGGCGAAGCGGAAAAAGCGGAAGCCGCTTTCCTGCAAGCCACGAAAGTCGAACCGGACAATTATGTAGGGTATATGAATGCCGGGATCATGCAGGCACGGAAAGGCGATGCGCTGGTGGAACAGGCCCAGAAACTCGACATCAACGATGTGAAAGGCTATAACGCCTTGATCGAACAGGCGATTCCTCACTACGACGGCGCGATCGAACTGCTCGAGAAAGCCCACGAACTGAATCCGAAAGAGATCGTGATCGTGGACATGCTCAAAGGTCTGTACTACCAGAAACAACAGGAAGGCGGGCCGGAGATGGAGGCTAAGTTCAAGCACTACAACGATTTGTTGAAATCGATGCAGAGCGAGGAATAAGAGGCTATGTGGTTTTCCCGACCTGGTCGGACGAGCCGAAGCGCGGATGAAGTCATTTCATCCGCGCTTTTTTGCATCTTTGAGATAGCCTGAAGATATTAACCGATTTCGAAGAAAATCGCATGAAAGAAGGCAACGGATAAGCAGATTGCAATATTTGAGAATCGTTCGGTTTTTCTATACGTTCGGATAACTCCAATACACCAACGACCGATGAGATTCCGCCTCGTGTCGTCTTGACATCAGGATTCATGACTCCATTCTGTTCCTGAACTCTTTGGGCGTACAGCCCTCCTGCCGTTTGAAGAACCGGACGAAGTGCTGCGGGTACTGGAAACCGAGCGATTCGGCGATCTGCTTGACATTCTTGTCGGGGTCGAGCAGCCGCTCTTTAGCCACGGCGATCATCTTCAACTGTATGTACTCCTGCGCCGTCTTTCCCGTCTGCTGCTTCACCAGATCGCCGAAATAGTTGGGCGAAAGGCAAATCTTGTCGGCAAAATATTTCACGGTCGGGATGCCTTCCCGCGCCGCCGCATCCGAATAGAGGTAGT
Source organism: Rikenella sp. (assembly GCA_029054535.1). GTDB lineage: Bacteria > Bacteroidota > Bacteroidia > Bacteroidales > Rikenellaceae > Rikenella. The sequence goes on from JAIDFC010000207.1 coordinate 7,014, forward strand.
CGTCGAGCAGTCGCTCGAAACGGGTCAGCGCGTCGTGGTTCATATCCTCGCGCGTGATGAACTGCCGCTCGTAGAAGCGCATGCAGTAGTTGAGCAGCACCTCGATATTGGAAACGATGAGCGATTTGGAGAATTTGTCAATGGGATGCTGCAGTTCGCGGACGATCTTTTCCATGTAATCTTGCAGGATGATGCGCTCCTCGGTCGACAGGTGCAGCGCCTCGTTGGAGGCGTAGGAGAAGAACGAATACCGCTTCATCCGCTGCCCCAACGAAGTGCGGTGCAGGAAATCGGGATGGAACAGCAAGCCGACGGCTTCCGGCGCGGGTCCGTCCTCCAAGCGGTGGATGCCGACCGTCTGTCCCGGCGCGAAACTCACTACGGTTTCGTCGTCGAAATCGTAGCGGGTCTTTCCGTAGTCGATGACGCACCCGGTAGTCTTTTTGAGGAACAGCGCATAAAAGCCCAGCGTCATCCGATGCGTCGGCTGCGGTACGGAGGCGTCGAAATGCACGATCCCCACCAACGGATGGCGCGTCTCGAACCCGAAAAAGCGGTTGTACTGTTCGATGGTGTCGGCCTTGACGATATGATCCATAATCTCAACTCTTTCCGCACAAAGAAAATACATTTCCTCGATAACGAAGCCGCGCACGGCAAAAACCCGTAATCGAGGTACTTCCGTCCGGAAGGCGGGTAACGCACGGCAGCAGGCGGCCTCCTAATTTTGCACCGTACAAAAAACATAAAAGCGATGAACGACATAATCGAAAGCATGCGGCGCGGCGAGCGACCGCAGGAGACGGATCCCGATTTCCCCCGTTTGTGCGAGGAGGTGGAGAAGACACGCCGGCTCGTCGGCGAGCTCAACACGGGTTATCATTCGCCCGACGAGGTGCGGGCTCTGCTCGAACAGATCTGGGGACAGCCGCTGGATGCCTCTGTGCGGATGTTCCCGCCGTTCTACACGGCTTTCGGCAAACTGACCCGCGTAGGCAAAGAGGTGTTCGTCAACTTCGGCTGCACGTTCCTCGACCAGGGCGGCATCACGCTCGAAGACGACGTCTTCATCGGCCCGGGAGCCAAAATCCTCACGGAACACCATCCCGAAGAACCGGCCTTGCGGCATCGGCTGCTGGTCAAGCCCGTAGTCGTCCGCCGCAACGCATGGATCGGAGCCGGCGCGATGATTCTGCCGGGCGTTACGGTCGGCGAAAACGCGATCGTCGCAGCCGGAGCCGTCGTGCGGAAAGACGTGCCCGACAATACCGTCGTGGCGGGCGTGCCGGCCAAGATCTTGAGGACTCTAAATCTTTGAACGATGACGAAAAAGGGATTCGGATACACATTGCTTGTAACGGCGTTGTTGTCTTGCCGCATACCGGTTCGAACACAACCCGACAGTACGATGAATACGAACGCCGGGGCGTTCGACCTCTCGAAAGGGACGAACGGCGATGCCCCTACGATCCAGTTAAGCAGCGGGTACGACATGCCGGTTGTCGGGTTGGGGACCTACAGCCTGCACGGGCCTACCTGCATCAACTCCTTGAAAACGGCCCTTGCGGCCGGTTTCCGCAAGTTCGACACGGCGTCCATCTACGGCAACGAGGAGGAGGTAGGCCAAGGCATCCGCGAGTCGGGCGTGCCGCGCGAGGAGATCTTCGTAGCGACCAAACTCTACCCCGATCAATACGCCGCCCCGGAAGCCGCCATCGAGGAGTGCCTGCGCAAGCTCGACATCGGCTATATCGACCTGATGCTGTTGCACCATCCGGGAACGAACGACGTGAGGGCATACAAGGCGATGGAGAAATATGTGGCGGCGGGTAAAATCCGCTCGATCGGCGTATCGTGCTACTATATCAGGGAGATCGACGAATTTCTGCCGAAAGTAACGATCAAGCCCGTATTGGTTCAAAACGAGGTGCATCCCTATTACCAGGACACGGAAGTAATGGAACATCTCCATAACCTCGGCATCGTCGTCGAGGCATGGTATCCGCTCGGCGGTCGGGGGCATCAAAAGGAACTCCTGAACGACCCGGTACTCTCCCGTATTGCCGCCGCACACAATAAGTCCGTAGCGCAGATTATCCTCCGATGGGACTTGCAGCGGGGCGTGGTCGTCATTCCCGGTTCGAGCAACCCCGACCATATCGGGGAGAACATCTCGATTTTCGATTTCTCGCTGACCGACGACGAAATGGCGCAGATCGCCGCCCTCGACCGGAACGAGAAGCACGATTGGTATTAGTAATCGTATCATAAATAAATCAAAACAAAGGAATGCCCCGCCGCGAAGCCCCAAAAGAATGGGTGCGGCAACCGTAGCCGCAACATGGGGCGCAAGCGGATTGGCCGCGGCAGACGATTTAACTTCGCATAACAGGAAAATGAAAGCATTGGCCATCAACGGCAGTTCACGCAGGGACGGCAACACGGCGGATATGCTGAATCTGGTATTGGGCGAGCTGGAAAAGGCGGGTTGCGAGACGGAACACATACAATTGGCAGGACATACGATAAATCCCTGCCAAGCCTGCTTCGCCTGTGCGGGAAAGAGTAATTGCGTGTTCGGCGACGACATCTTTCAGGAACTATACCGCAAGATGAGCGAAGCCGACGCCATCGTTGTCGGTTCACCGACCTATTCGGCCGACGTCTCGTCCACGCTCAAAGCGGTTATCGACCGAGCGAGCGTGGTGAGCGATACCAATCCGGGCATGTTCCGCCACAAGGTAGGCGGCGCGGTCGCCGTCGCCCGGCGTGCCGGAGCCGTGAATGTCGTCGACACCATCCACCGTTTCTTCCTCAACAAGGAGATGTATGTCGCGGGTTCCACCTATTGGAACATCGCTTACGGACGTCTGCCCGGCGAGGCGATGAACGACGCGGAGGGTGTCGCCTGCATGAAGAACCTCGGACAGAATATCGCGTGGCTGTTGAAAAAGTTCAGATAAAAAATATCCTTTTTATCGGCAATCTGGGCATGCAGGATGTCATGCAGGTCGTTGGGAGCGGATATGCAGCGGTGAGTTACCGGTCGATTTTCCCGCTGACGTTTCGATTCTTGGGAAGCTATCAGGTATCGGCGAAGTGGAGAACATGATCGCCCTGTCGTCCTATATGGCGACTCTTCTGACGATGTCGCTGTCGATGGGGCCGGTTTGCGAGAATCCGATCCTCTCGTGGTTGCTTGAATTCGCCCGATTAGAATTCCTCTCGTTCGACTTCATACACCGTTGCCGCTATATCCACTCTCGAAAAAGAGATTTCCAGTCGTTCTACGACCTCCTTACCGACCCTGTTTCAATTACATTCCGAACGCCCGTTTTATCCGATTTTCTTCGTATCTTTGTCAGATTGAGCGGGCCGGTCGTGCCGGATCGGCACATCGTTTGCAGCAGGGAAGCGATGGCCGGAACACCCCTTTTCGGCCCCTTATCCGTTACCCGTCTTTTTCACCCTTATGGAAGAGAGAGAGATCATCGAAAACGCCGCACAAGGCGATTACAAATACGGTTTCACGAGCGACATCGCGACCGAGACCATCGGCCGCGGCCTCGACGAGCAGACCGTTCGACGCATCTCCGCGTTGAAAGAGGAGCCGGAGTGGCTGTTGGAATTTCGCCTGCGGGCTTTTCGGAAGTGGCAGACCATGCGGATGCCCGACTGGGCGCACCTGGAGATTCCGGAGATCGATTACCAGGATATCATCTACTACGCCGCGCCGAAAAAGGAGAAACGGCTCAAGAACAGCATGGAAGAGGTCGATCCGGAGCTTCGCGCGACTTTCGAGAAGCTCGGGATCCCGCTCGACGAACAGAAAGCGTTGGCCGGCGTGGCGGTCGATGCCGTGATCGACTCCGTCTCCGTGAAGACCACCTTTCAGACACAACTGGCCGAACAGGGAATCATCTTTTGTTCGTTTTCCGAAGCCGTGCGAGAACATCCGGAACTCGTTCGGAAGTATCTGGGGACTGTGGTGCCGCCGACCGACAACTTTTTCGCCGCATTGAATTCGTCGGTGTTTTCGGACGGCTCGTTCTGCTACATTCCGAAAGGGGTGCGGTGTCCGATGGAGCTTTCTACTTACTTCCGGATCAACGCCGCCGGGACGGGACAGTTCGAACGGACCTTGATCGTAGCCGACGAGGGGGCGTATGTCAGTTATTTGGAGGGGTGCACCGCGCCGATGCGGGACGAAAACCAGTTGCATGCGGCCATTGTAGAGATCGTCGTCGAGCGGGACGCCGAGGTGAAATACTCGACCGTACAAAACTGGTACCCGGGCGACAAGGAGGGACGCGGCGGCGTCTTTAACTTCGTAACCAAGCGGGGGATTTGCCGGGGGGCGAACGCCAAACTCAGCTGGACCCAGGTCGAGACCGGATCGGCTATTACGTGGAAATATCCGTCGTGCATTCTGGCGGGCGAGAATAGCGTCGGAGAGTTTTACTCCGTGGCCTTGACCGGCAACCGGCAGCAGGCCGACACGGGGACCAAGATGATCCACCTCGGGCGGAACAGCCGGAGCCGGATCGTGTCGAAAGGCATATCGGCCGGTTTTTCACAAAACTCGTACCGCGGACTGGTTCGGGTGGCCAAAACCGCGACCGGCTGTCGGAACTACTCGCAGTGCGACTCGCTGTTGATCGGCGACCGGTGCGGGGCGCATACCTTTCCGTACATCGAGTGCGGTAACTCGTCCAGCACCGTGGAACACGAGGCCACGACCTCGAAGATCAGCGAAGAGCAGCTCTTCTATTGCAACCAGCGCGGAATTTCGACCGAAGAGGCCGTGGGACTGATCGTCAACGGATATGCCCGAGAGGTGCTCAACCAGCTGCCGATGGAGTTCGCCGTCGAGGCTCAGAAACTATTGGCTTTGTCGCTGGAAGGGAGCGTGGGATAACATACGATACAAGAACAGAAACCAGAGAAACATATGGATCGCAATATATTAGAGATCAAAGGCCTGCACGCTACGGTGGCCGACGAAGGGAAAGAGATTCTGCGCGGGATCGACCTGACGGTCCGGGCGGGCGAAGTGCATGCCATCATGGGACCGAACGGATCGGGGAAGTCGACCCTGGCATCGGTTTTGGCCGGTAACGAACGGTTTGCGGTAACCGCCGGAAGCGTCGATTTCTGCGGCATGAACCTGCTGGAGATGAGCATCGAAGAGCGGGCGGCAAGAGGGCTTTTCCTCGGGTTTCAATACCCTGTCGAGATACCGGGCGTTTCGATGGCCAATTTCCTCCGGCTGGCGATCAACCAGCAACGCGCTTTCCGGGGCGAGGAGCCGATCGGCGCGGGCGAGTTTTTGAAATTGATGCGTGAAAAGAGCGAGATCGTGGAGCTGGGAGATAAGTTGATGAACCGGGCTGTGAACGAAGGTTTTTCGGGCGGCGAGAAGAAACGGAACGAGATTTTCCAGATGGCCGTTCTGGAGCCGCAGTTAGCGGTGCTGGACGAGACCGACAGCGGTCTGGACATCGACGCGCTGCGGGTGGTAGCGACCGGCGTGGCGCGGCTCAAGCGACCGGACAACGCCACGATCGTCATTACCCACTACCAACGGCTGCTGGATTACATCGTACCGGATGTCGTCCACGTGCTCTACCACGGGCGGATCATCTACTCGGCTGGCAAGGAGTTGGCGCGAGAGTTGGAGGAACGGGGCTACGACTGGCTGATCCGCCAGTACGGAGACAACGCATAACACACCGGCTTCTCACAGGACACTCACGATGGACAGGATACTGAAAGAGCGTTACAAATACACGCCGTTGGCTCGGCTCGACGGCTTCACGGCGCTTCGGGGGGCACAGGCCGAGATCGAGATCGAAGCAAACACATGCCTCTACCGGCGCGAAGCGGCGACGACCGAGGAGATGACCGAACTGCTGTCGACAGCCGAACGGACGAACGAAAACGGAGAATCCTCACTGGTCGGCGATCCGCTGATTGCGGGTAACTTAGCTGTGGCGGACGGCGAGGCCCAGGGACTGAGGATCGATATTCCGGACCGGTTTCAAGCGGCGGGGGTGCTGTACGTACACCTGCGCTATCCGGCATCGGCGGCGATGGAGGGCGGGGTGAGGTATACGCAACGGAATGTGATTCGGGTGGGACGGGATGCGGCGGTACGGATCGCCGTGTACCATCACCCGTTCGCGAACCAGGATGCGACATCGGTCGTCAATTCGCTGACCTGCATCGAAGCGGCCTCGGGAGCGGAGGTCGAAGTGATCGAAGTGGCGGAGACTCGGGCGACCTATTTCGGAACGATCATAAGCCGGTTGCATCGGGACGCGCGGGTGAAAACCACCGTGATCGACCTCGACAACGCGTTTTTGCGGCGCAACCAGTTCGTTGCGCTGTCGGAAACCGGGGCTGACTGCCGGCTCGAAGGGGTCTACGTGGCGGATGAGGAGCAACATGCCGACAACTACATCCGTATGCGCCACCTGGCGGGCCACTGCACGAGTCGCCAACTGTTCAAAGGGGTGGTGGCAGATGCCGCGCATGCGGCTTTCACGGGACATATCTACGTGGCTCGGGATGCTCAACACACAGAAGCTCTACAAGAAAACCACAACATCGTCCTGACCGACGGAGCACGAATCGATACGCGTCCACAGCTGGAAATCTACGCCGACGACGTGAAATGCAACCACGGGGCGACGATCGGTCGACTCGACCCGGAAGCGATCTACTACATGCGACAACGAGGCATCCCGACCGATGCGGCAAAACGTCTCCAACTCGAAGGTTTCGCTAACGAAATCATCGACCGCAGCAGAATCGAGGAACTGAACCACTTACTCCACGAAAAAATCGCCAAACGATTATTACATATTTAACCGTTCTCTTTTCTGTAATCGTTCATTGTGCTGGAGGGAACTGTTCTCTTTGTGAACAAAGAGAACCAGAAAAACTTCGGGCGATAC
>JAIDFC010000208.1 GCA_029054535.1 Rikenella sp.
CAACGAGCACCGACGAAGTTGCTCGCCACCGCGCGGGGTGGCGGTGGCTCGCCCGCCCACAGGGCGGGATTTCCAAGCCTTTGCACTCTTGCTTTATTCGTCGCCCGCTGGAATTTCATCTCGATTTTGCTCCCGCAAAACGAGCGAAATTCCCCTCTTAGGCGGGCGGGCGACGGGCTTTTCTCTCAAAACAGTGTTTGCCCGCGCGCCTGGGGAAATCATTCCCGATAAACTCCCGTTTATCGGTTTGATTTCCCTCTTTAGGCGGGGCGCGGTGCCGCTCGGCACTCGAAAGCTGGAGCTTGCTCAGCAACAAGCAAGAACTGCCCTGCGCGGGCCGCTTAATAAGGCGAAGAAAAACCAAGCAAAAGACGCTGTGCGTCCCCCGGCGGAACGGGCGATGCTGCGCATCGCTATGACATTCTAAAAACAGTTCCTGTTCGCACGCGGGATACTCTCCCCAACAACATTCTCTGGCCGCGCGCCTGCGAAATTCATCCGTTTCAACTCTCCGTTGAAACGGCGTATTTCACCCTCAAGGCGCGGCGCTCGGAGGCGTATTTAACCTAATAACGGCCCCCCGCCATGGCGCGAACGCGTCGGCCGGGCAGGCCGCGGGTGCCCCCGCCGGGCGAGCGATACTACGTATCGCTATTACTACCACAGAAAAAAACAACAAAAAACGTGGTGGGCAACTAGCTGCGTAGTCAAGAGAGCTGAGAACCACAACAAAAACCGCCGGGCAATACTTAAAGCGGAAAACACCCAAAGTCCAAACAGCCCTCATTGCAAATAGCGAGCCAAAAAACAGGACGCGTCGGTCCGCACCTAAGTGCGGGACCGACGCGTCCAAACAAAAACGTCCGCCTTTCAAGGCACCTCGCAGCAGAAATGCCCCCCAAAAAACAAGCGCGCTATTTCGCGTAACTGATCGAGCGAGTCTCGCGAATCACCGTGATCTTCACCTGACCCGGATAGGTCATTTCGTCCTGGATCTTCTTCGCAATATCGTGCGAGAGGATCTCCGCCTGTTGATCGCTGATCTTTTCGCTGCCCACGATCACGCGCAACTCGCGCCCCGCCTGAATCGCATAAGTCTTCAGCACTCCCGGATGCGCCAACGCGATGTCCTCCATCTCTTTCAAGCGTTTGATATAGCTTTCCACCACTTCTCTGCGCGCCCCCGGCCGCGCCCCCGAGATCGCGTCGCACACCTGCACGATCGGCGCAATGAGCGTCGTCATCTCCATCTCGTCGTGGTGCGCCCCGATGGCATTGACTACCTCCGGTTTCTCTTTGAATTTCTCGGCCAGCTTCATCCCGATAATCGCGTGCGGCAGTTCCGGTTCGTCGTCCGGCACTTTGCCGATGTCGTGCAACAGTCCGGCCCGACGCGCCAGCTGCGGGTTCAACCCCAATTCGGCCGCCATGATCCCGCTCAAATTAGCCACCTCGCGCGAGTGCTGCAAAAGGTTCTGCCCATAAGAAGAGCGGTATTTCATCTTCCCGATCAACCGGATCAGTTCCGAGTTCAAGCCATGTATCCCCAGATCAATAGCCGTCCGCTTCCCGACTTCGACGATCTCCTCCTCGATCTGCTTCTGGACCTTGGCCACCACCTCTTCGATCCGCGCCGGGTGGATCCGGCCGTCGGTAACCAGCTGGTGCAACGCCAGCCGCGCAATTTCGCGCCGAACCGGATCGAAGCCCGAAAGAATGATCGCTTCCGGCGTATCGTCGACAATGATTTCAACGCCGGTGGCCGCCTCCAGCGTCCGGATATTCCGCCCTTCGCGGCCGATAATCCGCCCTTTGATCTCGTCCGAGTCGATGTTGAAAACCGTAACGGAGTTCTCGATCGCCGCCTCGGTCGCAACCCGTTGAATGCTCTGCACGACGATCTTCTTAGCCTCCTTATTGGCGGTCATCTTCGCCTCGTCGATAATGTCGTTGATATAAGCGGCCGCTTCGCTCTTCGCCTCCGATTTGAGCTGTTCGATGAGCTGCGCCTTCGCCTCCTCGATCGACAAACCGCTGATCTGTTCCAGTTTCACGATCTGTTCTTTGGTCAGTCGGTCGAGTTCCTCTTGCCGCCCGGCCAACGATTGCAGTTCGCTCTCGACTTTCGCTTTGGTCCCTTCGAACTCCTTGATCCGTTTGTTCAGTTGATCGGCTTCCTGGTTGAGTTGCGTCTCGCGCTGTTTGATCTTCGACTCGATCTGTTGCAGACGCGTGTTCCGTTCGGCAACCTGCCGTTCGTGTTCGCCTTTCATCTGCAGGAATTTCTCCTTGGCCTGCAGGATTTTCTCTTTCTTGAGCATCTCGCTGTCCTGCTCTGCTTCGCGCAGAATGGCGGTCCGCCGTTTTTCGGTCGATTTGTAGGTGAGCATATAAGTAACGTACCCCACCACTGCGGCGGCAACCACGGAACTTATAATGATGGTCAGTATATCCATTCGTGTGTGTGATTATTGGTTAAGTTATGTAGTGTATAGTCGTTTGTCTCGTTTAGGTTCGTCTGACCCGCGGCAGGGCGGACATAAAAAAAGCATGGTTTCCTTTGATGGTTTGACGAAAACTCCGGTCAAATCATGGATGGAGCCGCCTCATGGATTTGGGGCTTCCAACGTCCCGCCGCGCCCCGAGGGCTGCGTTTGGAGTACGGGAACCCGCCGCGAAGCGGGGTAAGGCCTGTCCTACGTCCTGAGAGTTATGATGCTCCAAGTAGTTAGTGTTGAGTATCGCAAAGCAAAAGGAAACCATGCGGGCATATGCGTTCGGTTTCTTCGTTTCTCGGGTATGTGCCGGACGGGAAAGCGGCCGCTGCGGAGGGAACGAACGGGTCGAATCGGTTTCGACGGCCGGTCGGCCACGGCGCGGACTTTTCGTCCGAAAAGAACGTTTTTTTGTTTCGCAGATTGTATCGTCTGCGTGCAGAACACCTCCTTTTACCTTCTCGCCCTCATGCCGCCTTTCCGCGTCTCAATCATCCACCGCGTTTTCATCCCCCGAAGAAAAATCACTCCCGGTTTTTCCGCGGCCGCCCTCGTTTGGCTTTCGGTTTCACGATCGGCGGAGCCGGATTCGCTCGCCGCACCTCGCCTCCGACCGCCCCCCCCGTCATCGTCTCCGTCCCCCGTCGCGTTATTGCGACCGTCGGTCTGTTCGACCCACTCGTCGAGCTGCG
>JAIDFC010000209.1 GCA_029054535.1 Rikenella sp.
AAGAGAATCGCCGCCAGGAGCGGAAGCAACGAGCTCCGACGAGTTGCGCCCCGCCGCGCGGGATGGCGGCGGTTCGCGCGACCCTTTAAGGGTCGCAGTTCCCCAACCTACCAAACCCTGCGAGCTTCGGGCCTTTTTCACTCCGCAATCAACCGCGCCACTGGCGCGCGGGTCGGGCGATGCTGCGCATAGCTATAACGTTCAGCGACAAAAAGAACAACAGAAACCGCCGAACGACGATACCACGGGCCAAAACAAACCTATAAAAAAACACTCCCACTCCCTCCACGAAAAGTCGGGCTACTCATCGGCCCCATACAGCGCATCCAGAAACGCCACCTGGAAGCTCCCCGGTCCTTTGGCCTCCGCCGCCGCCCGTTCGCCAGACAACCCCATGAGCCTCATGGCATTCAACGCCGCCTCCGCCGCGTCGCCGTTCACCGCCGCGAAAGCCCCGCATAGGGCCGTCGCCGTGCACCCCATGCCCGTAACCCGCGTCATCATCGGCGTACCGTGGTTGTTTTCGCGAACCGTGTTTCCGTTCACGATATAATCCGTAGGCCCGCTGATAACGACCACCGTTCGAAGATACTCCGACAACGCCGAAGCCGCCGCCAACGCAGCGTCCGATGCAGCCGTCGAGTCGACCCCTTTGGTCCGGGCCGTCGCGCCGAGACCGAAACCCGCCGCCACCGCCTGAATCTCCGACCCGTTCCCTCGGACGATCGTCGGACGCGCGACCCGTAACAAGTTTTCGTTCACGAGATTACGATACGGCGTCGCCCCGGCTCCCACCGGATCGTAGACGATCGGCACCCCCGCTTCGCCCGCCGTGTGCATCGCCCGCTCCATGCCCCGCACCCACTCCGGCGAGAGCGTCCCCACGTTGACCACCAACGCCCCGGCCAACCGAACCATATCTTCGACCTCTTCCGCCGCATGCGCCATCACCGGCGACGCTCCTACGGCCAACAACGCATTCGCCGTATTGTTCATCACCACGAAATTCGTGATATTGTGGACCAAGGGAGCCTTTTCCCGAATAGCGGCCACATCGCGCCGCAACGATTCATACCGTTCCATAGTCATCGAAAAGAATGAAAGAAATTTCGGGCTAAAATAGGTATCTTTGCCCAATAACCAGTCATTCATAACCCAAAAAACCAATATGAAAAGATTCTTGATTGCCGTCGTTTCGTTTTGCGCCGCCGGACAGGCCGGTGCGCAGAAGAGTCCGGCCGAGTATGTGAATCCCTTCATCGGGACCTCGAACTACGGGACGACCCAGCCCGGTCCGGTGGTGCCGCAGGGAATGGTGAGTATGTCGCCCTTCAACACCATCCCGCGGGAGGGACACAAAGTGCATACCGACAGCTGGTGTTCGACGCCGTACGTGTGGGACAACCGGTGGACCATCGGGTTTACGAACGTGAATTTGAGCGGCGTGGGATGTCCCGACCTGGGTTCGTTGATCCTGATGCCGACGACCGGGAAACTGGAAGTCGACTTCCAGAAATACGCCTCGCCGCTGACCGAACAGACCGCCCAGGCGGGCTACTACTCGGCCCGGGTCGAGGCTTACGACGTGCTGGCCGAGATGACCACTACGCTGCGCACGTCTCGGTCGCGGTACACGTTTCCGGCGGGCGAGTCGCACATCTTGTTCAACATCGGTCAGGGACTCACCACCGAGTCGGGGGGGTATGCCCGGATCGTGTCGGACTCCGAGATCGAGGGGTTCAAGATCATGGGGGATTTTTGCTACGGAGTGCCGCAGTCGGTGATTCCGGTCTACTTCGTCGTGCAGACGAACAAACCGGCCGAAAGCGTCCAATACTGGAAACGGCAGCCCGATTTCTCGACCAGCGCCATAAAAAATTGGAGCAGCACCAGCGGGCGGTACAAGGTTTATGACCGCTTCAAACAGCCGCTGGCGGGGGACGATATCGGGGTGGCGTTCAACTACTCCACGACGGCGGGCGAGGTGATCGAGGTTTCGGTCGGAGTTTCGTATGTTAGCATCGAGAATGCGCGCGAAAACCTCGTTCACGAACAGTGGCGCAGAATCGCCGAGACGGTTCGGACCCGCAAGCCGTTCGACGCGATTCGGGACGAAGCGGTGGCGGCGTGGAACGAGGTGCTGGGCGTGGTCAGCCTCGACGGCGGGACCGAAGACCAGAAAACCCAGTTCTACACGGGGTTGTATCACAACTGGGTGCACCCGTTCGTCCTTCAGGACGCCAACGGCGACTTCCCCGAGATGGAGAGCGGTCGGATCCGACGCATGCCGCAGGGGGTCGACCGGCTGACGATGTTCAGCGGTTGGGACGTCTATCGTCTGACGCCGTTCATGGGGGCCTTTTTCTTCCCGCAGCGGCAGAACGATATGGCGCTCAGTATGATGCAGATGTACAAGGAGACGGGCAACCTGCCCAAATTCGAGATCGCGGCCAAGGAGTTCATGGTGATGGAGGGGGATGCGGCGGTGCCGTACATGACCTCCTGCTGGTTCCTGGGGCTGACCAAGGGGATCGACACCGAGACGCTCTACCAGGCGATGCTCAAGAACGCCACGGCTCCGGCCGAGGAGAACCGCATTCGCGGCGACCAGAGTTTCTATACAGAGAATCATTACATTCCGTTGCGGTCGAAGTTCGACAACTCGGTGTCGCAGGCGATCGAGTACTACGTGGCGGACTGGAGCCTCGGTCAGATGGCGCGGGCGTTGGGCCGGACGGCGGATTACGAGATGCTGAATGCCCGGGCGATGGGCTACCGCACCTATTTCGACAAAAATTACGGCCTGTTGCGGCCGGTGCTGCCGGACGGAACTTTCATGCCGGGCTTCGACCCGCGCGAGGGGGAAAACTTCAAACCGGTGAACGGTTTTCACGAGGGGAGCTCGTGGAACTACTCGTTCAGCATCCCGTACGACATTCCGGGCTTGATCAAGCTCTACGGCTCGCCGCGACGGTTCGTCGACTCGCTGAGCGCTTGCTTCGACCGGGGTTATTTCGACATGGGGAACGAACCGGACATGGGCTATCCGTACTACTTCTCGTACGTCAAGGGCAGCGAGTGGAAGACGCAGTACTACGTGAACCAGTGTCTGGAACGCTACTACGGTAATCGGCCGGGGGGGCTGCCGGGCAACGACGACGCGGGGACGATGAGCGCCTGGCAGAACTTCTCGATGATGGGGATCTACCCGGCTTGTCCGGCGCGGGCCGAGTATGTCATCACGACGCCGACGTTCGACCGGGTGGCGATCCGGCTCGATCCGAAATATTACACGCGGAAAGAGCTGGTGATCGAGGCGGTGAACCGCACGCCGGAGAATATCTACATCGACCGGATCGAACTGGACGGAAAGCCGTTCCGGGGATACTTCATCTCGCACAAGCAGCTGACCGAAGCGGGACGGCTGACGATCTACTGCACGGACCGGCCGAAGAAATAGAGTCGTTCCAGGCTGTTTTTTGCGGTCGTTTTGCTCTCCGGAGAGCAAAACGACCTTTTTCTTGGCAGAAACTTCCGGTCTCGTGTCATCGGGTATGTCAAAAAAATAGACACAGACTGTCTATTTTTTTGACAACCCTGGCCCTCTCTTGTTTTGACAATCATCTTGCGTTCAATGGCTTAACTCTTTTGGCACGATTTCGGCTTCTCCAAAGGGTATGAATCGTTCTATAACGATGTGCGGGTACTGTTACTTTCTGTTCACAAAGAGAACGGTACCAGCT
>JAIDFC010000021.1 GCA_029054535.1 Rikenella sp.
CTGCTGCTTTTGTCGAGGGTGGGGTAGTGGTCGCTTTCCCGATCGAGACGGAGGAGGGGCGGAGTTACGATACGATCCCGATGGGGAGGATTGCCGAGGGGGATGTGGTCGAGGGACGGTTCGGGATTGCCAATCGGACGGGGAAACCGCTGGTCATCGTGCAAGTCATTACCGGGTGCGGGTGTACGACGGCGGACTACGATCCGGAACCGATTCGGCCCGGGGATACGATCGCCATGACCTGGCGGTTCGACAGCAGGGGGCGTTACGGACAGCAGTTCAAGTCGATCGAGATTATTACGGCGGAGCGGCAGTGCGCGACGGTCTATTTGTCGGGAGAGGTGATTTAGGTTTCTCGACCTGGAGGAAATTGGCCCGTTTTTGCACGTTATACCATATTGTATACTAAAACGGGGGCCGAATACGTTATTCAGATAGGATAAAAACAACTCAATAAAAACAGAAAATAGATGACACTCAACACAATCATGCTTCAGGGAGGCGGCGAAGCGGCTGCGCAGGGAGGGAGTAATTATTCGTTCATCATCATGATGGTCCTGATCTTCGTGGTGATGTACTTCTTCATGATCCGCCCGCAGCAGAAACGCCAGAAAGAACTCAACAAGTTCCGCAACTCGCTCGAAAACGGGACGAAAGTCATTACGGCCGGCGGGATCTACGGGACGGTCAAGGAGGTGAACGAAGATACGGTCCTGATCGAGGTGGACAACGGCGTGAAGTTGCGGATTGCCAAAAGCATGGTGATGCGCGACCCGGCCGATATGGTACAACGGTAGATGCGGATCGGCATTGCCGAGCCGTTACTCTGGATTGAAAACGAGCCGTCCGGTCGGTACTTTCTCGCTTTGGGAGGCGGAAAAGTATCGACCGGACGGCTTGCTTTGTGGAATGTGCGAAGCGCTTTTTATTCGCCCTCCGTACGATTACGGTCGCTTGTCTGCGGCTCCCAACGTACTTCGGTCGCGCCGAGATCGTATCCCAATCGCCGCCCCAGCGCATAAAAATAATCCGACAACCGGTTCAGATACCGTTGAACCCCTTTCGGAACGGTCGGGTACCGTTCCGCGGCACTTACCGTACGTCGTTCGGCCCGTCGGCAAACGGTCCGACACACATGGCTATACGACACCATCGGATGGCCGCACGGCAGCGTGAAGTGCTGCAACTCCGGCAACCCCTCCAATAAACGGTCGATCCACCGTTCGAGCCGCTCGACATCCTCCTCCGTGATCTGCGGCAGCTTCGCCAACGTCGTATCCTCCGCTGCCAGCAACGCCGCACAACTCATCAACCGATCCAACACCCATACCAACTCCTCCCGCCGATCGTCTTGTAGCCCCGCCTCTCGTGCCGACAGGTCGTGCAAATACCCCACATGCGCTCCCAATTCGTCCACCGTCCCGTACGCTTCGATCCGCGGGTCGTCCTTTGAGGCGCGACTCCCGCCGACTAACGAGGTCTGCCCCCGATCACCACTGCGTGTGTAAATCTTCATCGTTCTTACTTGTTAATCGTTCGGTTATTCTTTAGTACAGGAGGGGACTGCCGCTTTTTACTTTCGTTTTGCCATTCGGCTCGGGCCGGCGCCAGCGGAGGCGCATCGAGCATCGCGAGAATTGCAGTCCTCCGCCCGGGGTGGCGTCGGCCTGCAGTGCCTGCGGCACGCAAAAGACCATAGAAACTGTGTCTGTCCGCGTGCAAGTTATACGTGGGGCGCCCGCGGGGCCGTCCAATAAGGCTGGGAGAACCCTAGCAAAAGCCCCAACGGGCCCCGCGGTGGACCAGCAAGACTGCGTTTTGCTATAACAAGCAAGCGCAATTAAAAAGAACAGCTCTATCCGGTAAGGCTGAGAATTAACCTAACAGTTTTAAAGATTGGCAAGTAGGGTCAGATTGGCGAGTTTGTATAGGATTCTGGCCCCGACGTTCGCATTCCACTCCCCGTCGTTGAGCGCCGGCGCTACCTCGGTGAGGTCGAAACCGACGATTCGTCTTCCCGATTCGACGAGTCGGGCGAGGAGGTAGACCGCCTCCCGATACGAAAGTCCGCCCGGCACCGGCGTCCCCGTCCCCGGACAGTTGTCCGGCGAGAGTCCGTCGATGTCGAAGCTGACGTAGACCAACCGCGGCAACCGTTCGATGATCCGGTCGCATTGTTCCCGCCAGCCGATCCCCTCGAAAGCATTCCGGGCCAGCGTATAGTCGTCGAATTGAACGATCCTCCCTTTCGAGTCCGCCGCCAGCGAAACCTCCGTGCCGCAGAAGTCGCGGATCCCGACCTGTACGAGTCGTTCGACCTGAGGCAGTTGTAGGGCATTGTACATGATCGACGCGTGCGAATAGACGAACCCCTCGTACCTCTCCCGCAAGTCTGTGTGAGCATCGATGTGCAGTATGCCGAACCGTTCGCCGCATTTGTCCAGCGAAGCCGCCACGGCCCGCATCAGCCCCAGCGGCGTGCTGTGATCTCCTCCGACCAGCCCCACGGTCCGTCCCGCTGTCAAAAAATCCGATGCTTGCGAGAAAATAATCTCGTTCAGCTTTTCCGAGCCGGCGTTGACCGCCGCCAACGGCTCTTCGATCTGTTTGTCGGTCGTCGAACCGCCGTTCTCCAAATGACCAATAACCGATTCCGCCTCGCCGCGCAGCCGCTCCGAAGCCTCGGCGATCCACGGATCGACCTTCGCCGTCGCAATCCCGCGCCGCCACCCCTCCGGATAGTGCGCGTCGCGCAGCTCCACCTGGGTCGAAGCCGCGAGAATAGCCTCCGGTCCCTTCGCCGTCCCATGGTTGTACGAAACCGTTACGTCCCACGGCGCAGACAGCAGAACCAATTCCGCCTCGTCCGGCGAAAACGGGAGTCCGAAATAGTTTCCGTTGGCCACCCCCACGTCGTCCGGCGAGAAAGCGGCTGCCGTTACCTCTGTAGTCCGCTCAGGATTGCCACTCATAGCCGCTCAGATGTTGGGTCAGACAGATAAAAGGTGGATTTTCGAGCGATTCTTCGTTGTACCGCAACGGCGCGCCGTTCAGGGCGACGATCCGACACCCCGCTCCCCGTACGATCGCTTCGCCGGCCGCCGTGTCCCACTCCGAAGTGGGGGTGGTCCGCAGGTAGCAGTCCACCGATCCCTCTGCCACCAAACACATCTTCAGCGAGCTGCCGTATTCGACGATCTGCACCTCGCCGATCTGGTCCTGCAACCGCAGAATGTGTTCTCGCACCTGTTCCGACTCGTGCGACCGGCTCAAGGCGATTCGCAACGGCATGTTCCGCTCTGTCGCAAGCGGTAATCGTCGCGCTCCGCCGAACAGCTGCCCGATCGTATACCGTGCTCCCGTCTCGGGCCGTACACCCGTCTTGCAGAACGAACCCCGATCCGGATCGCTGAAGTAGATCGTCTCGGTCGTCGGTAGATAAATCACCCCCAGGTACGGCCGGTTATCCACCATCAAAGCGATATTGACCGTAAATTCGCCGTTCCGCTTGATAAACTCTTCGGTGCCGTCCAACGGATCGACCAACCAATAGAGATCCCACCCGCGCCGTTCGTCGAAGTAGAGGTCGCGGCCCTCTTCCGACAAAAGCGGAATCCGAGTCGCGCTCAAATAGTGCGTAATCAAGGTGTGCGCCTCCCGGTCGGCAATCGTGATCGGCGTACTGTCGGCTTTCAGCCCCACGAAAAAATCGTCGTACCGCGTATATATCTCCATGATCTTCGCCCCGGCCCGCACGGCGGCATTGTATGCCTCGGCCAGAAAAAAATCGGCTTGCTCTCGTTCGATCATCATGCTTGACTACTATTAAAACTGTCTCTTGTCATACAAAGATAAAAAATCGCGATCGGATTTCCCGCTACTCCAAAAAACATATAATTTTTTATTCTTAATCTGTTCTTTGGCTACCGGAGGGAACCGTTCTTTTTTCAGAAAAAGAATAGTACCCTCCCGTCGCTAAAGAATGGTAACGATAAGTAATTGTTATTCGTTTTTGAGGGCGTTTAGGGGATTGGCCCGGAGCGTCATCCAGACCCGACCGCTGACCGTGGCGAGGGCGATGGCGGCGATAGCTGCAGCCGGAACGGCCAGGAGCCACCAACTCATCCCGATTCGGAAAGGGTAGTGGCGGAGCCAGTCGGTCATCACGAACCAGGCGAGCGGTACGCCGATCGCGACCGCCGCAGCCACCAGCCACAGAAATTCGGACGACAGGCTGTGGAAGAGTTCGAGCCCGGTCGCTCCGAATACTTTTCTGATCCCCAGCTCTTTGCGGCGATGGTTCGCGGCGAAGAGCGTCAGTACCCAAAGCCCCACGACGGCGATTGACAGAGCCAGTGCGGCGAAGAGTGCAAATACCGTTCCGAAACGGCTCTCGGCTCGGTATTGCCGGTCGTAGAAGCGGTCTACGAAGAAGCTGTCGAAAGGCGAGTCGACGAAGAATCGTTTCCAGCGTCGTTCGGCTTCGTGTAGCAGCTCGTCGATCGGCGCGTCGGGCGAAAACCGCACCGAGACGAACCGTCGGGGCAGCCAGTCGATGGCGCTTTCGCGGTTCGCCATGATCGGTGTGTAGGCATTCCCTAACCCTTGTTGGTGGTAGTCGGCCACGACACCCACGATCTCCATCGGCCGATCTTCGCGCGTCTCGACCGTTACCCGCTGGCCGAGAGCCTCTTCCGGCGCGGTGAACCCCAACGCGCGGACGGCTGCTTCGTTGACCACCATCCGGTCTTCGTCGCCGGTGAACTCTTCGCCGAATCCCCGACCCGCCACCACCTGCATCCCGTAGGTCGAATGGTAGTCGCCGTCCGTTACGAGCATTTCGTACAGTCGGTTTTGCCGGTCCGGATCGCCGGTCAGCCGGTTCGAGAGGAAGGTCGCCACCTCCATCCCCGGAACGGCTCCCGAAAGCGAAACGCTCTCCACGCCCCGGAGGTTCTGCAACTCTTTCTTGTAGGCTTCCATTTTGGTGTGCAGCCCCTCGGTGGAGCCGGGATAACGGATCGCGAAGAGGTGGCGGATCTCCATTCCGAGCGGTTGGCGACGCATGTAGGCCAGCTGGCGATCGACGGTGAAGGTACCGGCGATCAACACCAGCGCTGCGGTGAACTGTATGACGACCAGGCATTTCCGAACCGTTCCGGCTCGGCCGCTATGGACGTATCGACCTTTCAGGACTTGGACCGGTCGAGCGTTCGAGATGACGAAAGCGGGGTAGAATCCCGACAGCAGGACGCCGAGGACGAACACGCCGCTGGCCACGATCCAGAATAGCGGCCGGTGGAGCATGACGAATCCGATCGGCTGGCCGATCAGACGGTCGAACCACGGGCTGCAGAGCGACACGAGGCAACAGGCCAGCGCCAGGGCGATCAGGTTGACGACGGCCGATTCGAGGATGAATTGGCCGATGAGTTGTCCGCGGGTGCCGCCCGACACTTTTCGGATCCCCACCTCGCGAGCCCGGTCGAGCGATCGGGCGGTGGCCAGGTTGATGTAGTTGATCCAGGCGATCGCCAAGATCGCCCACGCCACCAGGATCAATGTCTCGACGGCATTCCGACTCCCTTTCGCTTCGCGTTCGTATTGTTTCTGAGGGGTCAGGTGAACCTCCTCCACGGGGTTCAACACCACGCGCCAGGTTTTGTTCCGAAGGGCTTCTTCGGTTTTGTGGCTCTCGGCCAGTGCGGGAAAGGCGGCTTCGACCTGCCTCGGATCGACGCCCGGAGCCAGGCGAACGTAGGTGTAGACTTCGTGGCGATACCAGTAGTCGTCGAGCCACCGGGGCAGTGTTTCCCACGAGATGAAGAAATCGAACTGAATGTGGGTGTTTCGCGGCAGTTCGTCCAGTACGCCGGTTACTTCGCAATGCAGTTCGCCGTTCAGCGAATTGAATCTTAGTGTCTTCCCGATGGGATCCTCGCCTGCCGGAAAATACTTGGCGGCGGCATACGGCGTAATGACCACTTTGTTCGGTCCTTCCAACGCGTGTTCCGGATCGCCCTCCCGCAGGCGGAACCCGAACACCTCGAAGAGGGTCGGATCGACCGACGTGATGCCATTTTCGCGATACCGGCGGTCGTCGTACCGTACGATCTGTTCCGTGTTGTTGATGTCGAAACGGACGACGCGCTCGATCCCCGGAATCGCCTGCTGCATGGCCGGACCATAGCCGTACGACGAGGTGGCCCAGTCGTCGGTCAATACATTGCCTTCGTAAAAGCGACTTTCGACCCGATAGAGTCGGTCGCCGTCGGGGTGCATCGTGTCGTAGCTCTGCTCGAAGGAGACGTAGTTCAGGATCAGCAAGGCAACGGCCATGCCGATGGCCAGCGATACGATCGTAACGAATGTGAAGAGTTGGCGGCGTTCCAGATGGCGGAACGTCAGAAGCAGGTAGTTGCCGAGCATCTCGGTTGGGAGTTTGGTTTTCTCCTTTCAGAAACAGCAAATCTTGTGCCTGTCCCCTTAACTGGCTTGTTGTCAGTCTTGTTCCGAATCTGCTGAAAGGCGAGTGTGTCTAATTTTTGGACATTCGGTGTCTATTTTTTTGACATGCCGGTCCAAGGGGACCAGGGGCGTTATGGCGGTTGTTGAGTCAATGTAAAACGGTCGCCGCCAGCGGTAGGTTTTCCGAGCCAGCTCCGGTTTTCGCGTGCCGATCGGCCCCTCTCCCTATTCCTGGATTCAACGGTGCCGCAGGGCACTCCAACCTGGCCTGCCGGGCGAGAAAAATATCGCAGCCGAAGTAATTAGGTATTACCCCTCCTCTAAAGGAATCGTCGACGACCAGCCGTATCCGCCGAGGCCGACGTAATACAACTGCCCGTTTGTATGGTGGCGGATGCCCGGAGCCGAACCAATGCTACTTCGGCGCTTTCCGATAGAGGTAGACGCCGATCGCCGCGT
>JAIDFC010000210.1 GCA_029054535.1 Rikenella sp.
ATTAAGACTTTAAAATTGTTTTATTTGTATATTTAGCCCGGGGTTGCTGGTATATCATCAGGGTGTGGGGCGTGGGAGGCGCGGGCGGCAACGCCGTGAACCACATGTTCAAATTGGGGATCGCGGACGTTTCGTTCATGGTCTGCAACACCGACCGGCAGGCGTTGGGACGGAGTCCGATTCCGACCCAGGTCCGCCTTGGCGAGACACTGACCGAAGGGCTTGGCGCAGGCAACCGGCCGGAACGGGGACGGGCCGCGGCCGAAGAGAGTATCGAGGAGATCAAAGAGATTTTTCGCGAGAAACACATCCGGATGGTCTTCGTAACGGCCGGGATGGGCGGAGGTACGGGGACCGGAGCGGCGCCGGTGATTGCCAAGGCGGCCAAGGAGATGGGGATTCTGACCGTGGCGATCGTTACCATCCCGTTCAAGACGGAGGGACCGCGGCGGATCATGCAGGCTTTGGAGGGGATCGAGGAGATTCGGCACAATGTGGACTCGTTGTTGGTGGTCAACAACGAGAATATCAACGAGATATACGGGGACCTGACCTTGTCCGAAGCGTTCGGCAAGGCCGACGATATTTTGGCTTCGGCGGCCAAGAGTATTGCCGATATCATTACCCAGGAGAACCATATCAATGTCGACTTTGCGGATGTGCAGACGGTGATGCGGGACAGCGGGATCGCGTTGATGGGTTCGGCTTGCGGGAGCGGCGAGAACCGGGCGCTGGAGGTGGCCGAGGCGGCCATGAACTCGCCGCTGTTGAACCACCGGGATATTGCCGGGGCGAAGAACGTGTTGCTGACGATCACCTCGGGAAACAAAGAGGTCAAGATGACCGAAACACGCGCCATTACGCAGTTCGTACAGGATCGGACGGGGCTCGGCTTGGGGACCGATTTGATCTGGGGGGCCGGAATCGACAAGTCGCTCGGGGACGATATTCGGATTACGATCGTGGCGACGGGATTCGGGGTCGACAGCATTCCGATGATTCGGGACCGGTATGCGGAGGTCGTGGGGCACGACCTGAAGCGGGAGGCGCAGGTCGGCGGAAGGGGCGAGGGGTGCTCGGAGGTGCAAAACGTGCCGCCGAAACGGGAGACCATCTCGCTGATCGATCTGGATAGCCAGACCGCGAAGAGTGCGAAAGCTAAGGAGCGGGATGGCGGAGGTGCGGGGGACGGGGAGTTCGCCGTCGTAACGCACCAGGAGGCGGAAGTTGCAGCGCGAGGTGAGCATGACGAGCCGAGGAGGATTATCGAGGCGCCGTTGCCGCAGCAGCCGGTTCCGCCGGTTCCGCCGATCCAGCAGCCGACGTTCCAACAGTCGCAGTCGGGAGAAGTGGCACCTGCGGTGGGGGACGAGGAGGTGGCGGTGGCGGAGATGCCGTCGGTAGGGGCGGAGCGCGAGACGACGGCGGTGGTGGAAGTTGCGGTGGTGGAAGAGGCGGTGCCGGAACAATCGGATAAGCAACAGGATAAGGGAGATGCGATGTTTGCGATTACGGAATTGAGCGACGACGAGTTGGAGAATATCCCGGCCTATATCCGTCGGCGGATGAAAATCGAAGCGGAGACGTTGCCGGCGGGGAGTAAGGTCTCGCGGGAGACGCTCAAGAATGATTCTGCGGGGTGGAAGAAGGACGGAGGGCATTTGTTCGATTAGAGGGGCGGGTTTTGGGGCGGTTGCCGCTTGGAATGACGAATGACAGGGACACTCTTTTGGGGTGTCCTTTGTTTTTTTGATGGTTGTCGGAGGCTTTCTTATTGGGCGATGTGGGTTATAGCGGTACGCTTATCGGATTTTCGACCGGCGCGCGATCAGAGACTGTTTTAGAATGGTCAAGCAAAACGAAGTTTTGCAAGCCCACCGCGGGCACGCGGGGCCGCGCGGCCTGAGCGCGTCCGACACGGTTTCTCGGTTAGAAGACCCGCGCGCCACGCCTAAAGAGCCGGATTGAGCAGAAAAACATCCGTTTTTCTGCTCAATCCGGCAGGCGCGCGATCAGAGAATGTTGTTGGGGAGAATATTCCGCGCGCGACTGCTGGAGTAGGAAATCGTTCAAAAGCGATTCACGCTTTTGAACAGGATTTCCGCCAGCGCGCGGGCAAAGAATGTTTTTTAGAGCGGTATTAGCGATACGTAGTATCGCTCGTCTCGCCGGGGCCACCCGGACGCCGCCCGCGCAGGGCAGTTCTTGCTCGTAGGAATAGCTCGATCCGCGCGCCCGCCTAAAAAGGCGATTCAACTATTTCGCACTTGGCGAAATAGAATGAATCGCCCGGCACGCGGCCAAACACGGTTTCTTTTGAGAAAACCCGTCGCCCGCCCGCCTAAGAAGGAATTTCAAAAGTTTCGCTCTTGGCGAAA
>JAIDFC010000211.1 GCA_029054535.1 Rikenella sp.
CATAGTAATTCGGGCTGCTTCCGCCGGAATCGAGATGCAAGAAATAGCTGTTGATCTCTGTAATCGTTGAAGACCAACCATCCCCATTCCTGCCGACGAAATGCAAAACACCGGAACCGCTGTAGCGGTAGCCCGGAGCCGGGCGGAAACAAAGAAACTCTCGCAGACAAAGAAATCCCTCTTGAAACTTTTGCAGACAAAGAGCCTCTCTCTCGATACTCTTGCTGAAAGGAGACCTCTCTCTCGAGACTCTCGCTGAAAAAAGACCCTATCTCAGAGAATGTTGACCTCCATCGACAGCGTGATGCCGAACTTCTGCTCCACATCGTCGATGATCCGGCGGGCCAGGTTCAGAATCTCTTGGGCCGTCGCGCCGCCTAAGTTGATGAGTACCAGGGCCTGTCGCGGATGGACCCCCACCGTGCCGCAACGGAATCCTTTCCATCCGGCCCGGTCGATCAGCCACGCCGCCGGTACTTTGACCGTCGCGCCGTCGGACGACGGGTAGCCCGGCAGATCCGGGTAGCGAGACCGGAGTTCCTCCGCTTGCCGGGCCGGAAGCACCGGGTTCTTGAAAAAACTCCCCGCGTTGCCCGTGGTCGCCGGATCCGGCAGCTTCGCTTCGCGGATCGCGATCACCGCGCGGCGGATGTTCGACAGAGAGGCGCCGCCCAAAGCCTGCACCCGATCGTGCAAGTCGCCGTATCCTATATTATAGGTATATCCGCCGGTCGGGGAGGAGCAACGTTCCGGTGTCAAACGGAATTCGACCGCCGTAACCACTGCCTTCCCCCGCAACGGACCTTTGAAAATCGACTCCCGATAACCGAATGCACAGGCTTGTCCCGGAATGCGTACCGTCTCGAGCCGTTCCGTGTCGAAATACTCCACCGTCTCGATCGTATCTTTTGCCTCTGCGCCGTAAGCGCCGATGTTCTGGACCGGCGCAGCCCCCACTAACCCCGGAATCGCCGACAGGTTTTCCAATCCGCCGAGTCCGTGTTCCACACTCCAGGCCACCAGGTCGTCCCAAACGACTCCCGCTTCGGCGCGAACCAGGGTCGGTTCGAGGAGGCTGATCCGGTTGCCGGTCGGGTGGAGCACCACGCCCGGAAAGTTCCCCGTCAGGATGATATTGCTCCCGCCGCTCAGTACGTACCACGGCAGATGACGGTCGAGGCACGTGCGGACGATCTCGCGCAGCTCGTCCGTCGTGCGGAACTCGGCCCAATAGCGGGCCGTGGCTTCCAGGCCGAACGTGTTGTGGCGGAGAAGGGTAAAATTGTCGGTAAAATTGGTCATCTTGTCGCTTCGGAAGAGTTAGAATGGTACAAATTTAAAAATTAATACCTAACTTTAACCCACAGTAATCCATCACACGATCCATGACTATGTTTACGGAGAAAGATTTGGCGCAGTTGGCCGCGCGAGGAATCGACCCGCGGCGGGTCGAAGGGCAGTTGGAGGCGTTTCGGACCGGGTTCCCGTACCTGGAGATCGACCGCGCGGCGGTGGTCGGCGACGGGATCGTGAGGCTCGAACCGGAGCAGGTGCAGGAGTTGGCAGCGACTTATGGACGGGGCGTGGCCGAGGGGAGGGTGGCGGTCGAAAAGTTCGTGCCGGCATCGGGAGCGGCTTCGAGGATGTTCAAAGAACTGTACGAATTTGTGGCGGAGGGAAAAGACTCGAGGACGGTCGAGGCGGTGTGGGAGGGGATCGGGCGGTTCGCGTTCTATGAGGATCTGGCGGCGTTGGGGATCGATATGCAGGATCGGAAGGCGGTGATCGGGGCGATCGTCGAGGGAGAACCGGAGGAGGGGACGGGCTTGGGGCTCGGGAAACGGCCCAAGGGGTTGATCAAGTTCCACACCTATCCGGCGCCGGAGGGCGGGAGAACGGCCATGGAGGAGCATCTGGTCGAGGGAGCGCTCTACGGCGGGCGGCCGGCGAGGATTCATTTCACGGTCTCGCCGGAACACATGGCGGATTTTAAACGACTGGTTGCGGAAAAGATGGCCTCCTTGGCGGCGAAGTACGGGGCGGAGTATCGAATCTCGTACTCGGTGCAAGAGGCGGCGACGGATACCGTGGCGGTCAATCCGGACAATACGCCGTTTCGGGCGGGTGGAGCGGATCAGGGAGAGATCTTGTTCCGGCCGGGGGGACACGGGGCGTTGATCGAAAACCTGAACCGGATCGATGCCGATCTGATCTTTGTCAAAACGGTCGACAATGTAGTGCCGGACCATTTGAAAGGCGATACGGTGCTGTATAAAAAGGCTTTGGGGGGGATGGCGATCGAACTGCAGCGGCAGATCTTCTCGTATCTGAAAGCGATCGCCTCTTCTGCTTCGGGGGTGGATTTGGCGGAGGTGCGGCGGTTTGTCGAGGAGCGGTTGTGCTATCGTTTCCCGGAGGGTTTCGAACCGACGATG
>JAIDFC010000212.1 GCA_029054535.1 Rikenella sp.
ACGCAGCAGCAGGCGACTCATGGGCGGGGATACAATCTGGAAATCGTACCGGCGGAATTGCGTTTGCCGGTGGCGGTGCGGGAAGTGATTGCAGGACAGGCGCCGGGGAAAAGTATCGTTCGCAGTTCGTCGGGAAACGAAGTGGTTTATGTGGTCGGGAGTTTCGCGACGCAGGCCGAGGCGGAGAAGTTGGCGGCAGCATTGCACGATCAACCGAATATTAAAATTAAAGTCGTTGCTTTATGATTCTGTGGATTTCATTGCTGATTCTATTGGGTCTGCTGCTCTTCGTGGTCGAACTGGTGTTGCCAGGGATTACCCTGGCTGCGATCGGGGCTTTCTGCTGCTTGGTGGGGGCTTCGGCCTGGGCTTTCGTCGACGGAGGGCTCGGAACCGGATTTGCCGTCGTGGGGATTATCGTCGGTTTTCTGATTCTACTGACGGCTCTGTTCCTGAGGCCACGAACCTGGAATCGGGTTGCGCTCAAGACCAATATCGAATCGCAGGTACAACCCGTCGCGATCGAAAAACAGATTGAAGTCGGGGTGCAAGGGCTGACCCAGACCCGACTGGCACCGATGGGGAAAGTACAGATCGAGGGGCGGATTTTCGACGCCAAATCGCTCGACAGCTATGTCGATCCCAGACAACCGGTGCGGGTGATCGGCTATGACAACGCCATGTTGGTCGTACAACCGATGTCGGACGAGACCGAATCGATGATTAATTAACTCCAAAAACTTAATACCGAACTTATGGATGTTTTTTCAACAACAGTTCTCATTATTTCGGCAGTAGCGATCATTCTACTGTGGATCATTCTCTACTTCGTCCCGATCGGCCTGTGGTTCTCGGCCTTGGTTTCCGGCGTACGGATCGGCCTGTTGCAACTCGTCTTGATGCGTTGGCGGAAAGTGCCGCCGGGAACGATCGTTTCGGCCATGATCGAAGGAACGAAAGCGGGATTGCACCTGAATGCGAACGAACTGGAGGCCCATTATCTGGCCGGCGGACATGTCTCACGCGTTGTCCATGCACTGGTTTCGGCTCAAAAGGCCAACATCATGCTCGACTTCAAGATGGCTACCGCTATCGACCTGGCCGGCCGCGACGTTTTCGAAGCGGTCCAGATGTCGGTCAATCCGAAAGTCATCAATACGCCACCTGTAACAGCTCAGTCGCAAGACGGGATTCAGCTGATCGCTAAGGCACGGGTTACGGTACGGGCCAATATCAAACAACTCGTCGGCGGGGCGGGCGAAGAGACTATTTTGGCAAGAGTCGGGGAGGGAATTATCTCTTCGATCGGTTCGGCCGAATCGCATAAAACGGTGCTCAAGAATCCGGACTCCATTTCGCGCGTTGTTCTCGAGAAAGGATTGGATGCTGGAACGGCATTTGAAATCCTCTCTATCGACATTGCCGATATCGACATCGGACGGAACTTCGGCGCCGGATTGCAGATCGAGCAGGCCAATGCGGACAAAAACATTGCCCAGGCTCGGGCCGAAGAGAAACGCGCGATGGCTGTTGCGCTGGAGCAGGAGATGATCGCCAAAGTACAGGAAATGAAAGCTAAGGCTCAGGAAGCGCGAGCAACCGTGATTGCCGCCGAAGCGGAAATTCCGAGAGCTATTGCCGAGGCATTCCGGAACGGTAATTTGGGAATCATGGACTATTATAAGATCCGTAACATCCAGGCAGACACTGCGATGCGTGAAAGCATCGGAAAACCGGAAGATGTCAGCAAATAATGAATTTGCGAAATTTCGGTCAAAACCCCGAAATTTTGTTTGGAAATAACGAGCGAAAGCACTACTTTTGTGGTGCTTTCAGCGTCGGGAGAGATGGGTGAGTGGCTGAAACCAGCAGTTTGCTAAACTGCCGTACGGAGTAATCTGTACCGGGGGTTCGAATCCCCCTCTCTCCGCCACTTTATTGAATGACAGACCGAAAAGACTTTTGCCGGTGAGGGGCTGAAGGGGGGATATGGCAGTCTTTTTAAAATGGTATTTTTAGGAGAGATGCCGGAGTGGTCGATCGGGCCGCACTCGAAATGCGGTGTACGGGCAACTGTACCTAGGGTTCGAATCCCTATCTCTCCGCACTAAAGCCGTTTCGATCAAAATCACTTGATCGAAACGGCTTCTTTTTTATAGCGACTGGATTCGATTCCGATAAGTTTATCAACGATTTTTATTTCCAGCAATCTTTTTATCTCGGTAGCTTCCGCAAAATTTCCCCGGTTTAAATATCTCCATACAATTCCAAGTTCGGAAATACGGTCTGCGAGATAACCGATTCTAGAGAACAGACGGAAAACGAACGGAGGGAGCGAATGATTTTCGCTCCCTCCGTTGGTCTTGTGTGTTGCCGCTCCCGCTTACCGCACCTCTGAACCCTTGTGTACCCGGTCCAGTCGGCTCACTAACTCCGCCGCATAAGTATGCCAGTCGGTAATGATTCGTTGCGCCACTCCCGATTCGATCGCCGCTTTCGCCACCGCAATCGAGACAGTTGTCAAAAGCCGCTTGTCCAACGGTTTCGGAATCAGGTAGTCTCGTCCGAAAGCCAGCTCGTCCAGATTGTAAGCGTGCAGCACCTCGCCCGTAACCGGCAGCTTGGCCAGCCCCGCAATCGCCCGCGCGGCCGCGATCTTCATCTCTTCGTTGATCGCCGTGGCCCGCACGTCGAGCGCGCCGCGGAAAATATACGGAAATCCGATCACATTATTCACCTGGTTCGGATAGTCGCTCCGTCCGGTGGCGAAAATCAGGTCCGGTCTCGACGCCTTGGCCTCCTCGTACGGAATCTCCGGATCGGGATTGGCCAGCGCGAAGACGATCGGATCCGGTGCCATCGTCCGGACCATCTCTCCCGTCAGCACCCCCGCTTTCGAAACGCCAAGAAAGACGTCCGCTCCCACCAACGCATCAGCCAGCGTCGTCAAATCCCGATCCGTAGCGAACTGCGCCTTTTCCGGCGTCAGATTCTCACGTTTTCGGGTAATCACCCCCTTGCTGTCGCACATCACGAGATTCTCCGGTCTCACCCCCAGCGACAGGTAGAGCTTGGCACACGCCGTCGCCGCCGCTCCCGCGCCGTTGACGACGAGTTGTATCCGGTCAATCGATTTCCCGACCAGTTCCAAGGCATTGAGCAACGCGGCCGACGTAATGATCGCCGTCCCGTGCTGGTCGTCGTGCATCAACGGAAGCGGCACCTCCTCACGCAACCGCCGTTCGATTTCAAAACACTGCGGCGCTTTGATATCTTCTAAGTTAATCCCCCCGAAAGTCGGCGCGATGAGCTTGACTGTCCGAACGAACTCCTCGACATCCGTCGTATCGATCTCGATGTCGTAGACATTGATTCCAGCCAGCACTTTGAACAGCAGCCCCTTACCCTCCATGACCGGTTTCGAGGCCAGCGGTCCGATGTCGCCCAGCCCGAGGACCGCCGTACCGTTCGAGATCACGGCCACCAGGTTCTCTTTCCCGGTATATTCGTAAACTTTGTCCGGTTCTTCGTGTATCTCGAGACACGGCACCGCCACCCCCGGCGTATAAGCCATCGACAGGTCGTGTTGCGTCATGTAGGGTTTGGTCGGCACGACACCCAATTTTCCTTTCGGCGACGAGCTATGATACTGCAACGCCTCTTCTTTCAGGTTTTTCATACTAATTCAAAACTCTCTCGTGTGCGTTTTCATTTTGCTACGAGACTCGATAAAGGTCGTTCAAAATTAAGAAAATTTCTCTGAGAATCCCGATTCATTCATTGAGTAAAAGATCTATTTGCCACCAATGATGCTCCATTAAGAATGGATCGTGCCGCATAAAGTCAGTCTCTAAAACACATCACCGAGACCACGACA
>JAIDFC010000213.1 GCA_029054535.1 Rikenella sp.
CGTCGGGGGAGGGCTGCGGGCCGAGCGATCTGTGATTGCAGTTTTTGGCGGGTGGGCGACAAGCCGAAGGAGGCACAACGGTGGCGGCTCGCGTACCCTGCGGAAGCGGTTGATGGTGAATCCGCAGGAATCGCTCGATCTGCGATCAGAGACGGTTTCAGAGTAAGCCGGGCCTCTCGGGCGAAAAGCGTAGGGTAGGCTTTCGGGCGGAGAAGGCATAGATTAAGTTACAGGTAAACACACATCCATAAATAGATACATAAAAAACAGAATAGATACATACAAAGGCTAAACACGGACAAAACCAAAAAATAAATTCAGAGAAAATAAAACCAAAAAACAGACAAAACTATGGAACCAATTTTGTTGGCTTATCTTGGGATCGCGATCATGTTGATTTTCTCCGGGATCGGGAGTTGTTACGGGACCACGATCAGCGGTAACGCTGCGGTGGGGGCGATGAAGAAAAACAAGGGGGCGTTCGGGAGCTATATGATCCTCTGCGCGATGCCTTCGACCCAGGGGCTGTACGGATTCCTGGGCTACTTCTTGCTGAAAGGTTTCCTGGTGCCGGAGATCACGATGGCACAGGCCGCGGCGATCGTCGGCGGGGGGTTGGCGCTCGGGCTGGTGAGCCTCTGGAGCTCGTATCGTCAGGGACAGGTGGCGGCAAATGCCATTACGGCCATCGGAAACGGGCATGACGTCTTCGGGAACTCGTTGATCTTGCTGGCATTCCCGGAATTGTACGCTATTCTCGGGGTGGCTGCCGTCTTCTTCATCAGCCAGGCGATCTAAACGCTTTCGCGGCTTTCGAAGAGAGGCTGTTAGGCTGCATCGAGCAGAACATTCGGGTCGGGATTTTCTCCTCGTGGGAAAATTCCGACCCGATTTGCGCTTCTTTTCGGATCCCGAACCGAACCTTTGGCCCGCTATTTGCAACGATTCGGAGCGGGGCGATATCGCGAAAATCGCTATATTTGCCCCTACAGGACGGGATACCCGGCCGGAAAAACAAAAATCAAGTTTAATCATCGATAAGCTATGTTAAGTCCAAAAATGCAGGAGGCGCTCAACGCGCAGATCAATGCCGAACTCTGGTCGGCCTATCTCTATCTCTCGATGTCGCTCGACGCGTCGGTCAAAGGCTACAAAGGGATTGCCAACTGGTTTGCCGTTCAGTTCAAAGAGGAACAGGACCATGCGCAGATCTTTATGAATTACATCCTCTCCCGTGGCGGGCAGGTCAAACTGGCTCCGCTCGACGCTGTGCAGAACGAGTGGGAGACTCCCGCCGCGATGTTCAACGATACGCTCACCCACGAACGAAAGGTTACGGCGATGATCGACAACCTCTGTCGAATTGCCGACGAGGAACGGGATTTCGCCACGGCCAACAAACTGATCTGGTTCGTCAACGAGCAGGTCGAAGAGGAGGAAAACGCACGCGATATTCTGGACCAGCTGCACATGGTCGAAGGGAGCCGGATGGGGCTCTACATGATCGACAAGGAGCTTGGGGCACGGGTCTATGCGGCTCCGGCGGGCGTCGAAGAATAACATCGGCACGGGCTGAGATGCACGGAGGGAGCGGACGATCGGAGGGATCGTCCGCTCCCTCTCTTTGGTAGAGGTGGGAACTGTTTTCTTTGAGAATAATCGTAGCGATCAGTGTTGTTTGTAGCGAAGCGCGGATCGGCTGTCGGGCGGATTTTGTTCGTTTTTTATCAAAGCGCTCTTGACTACGGCAGCCTATTGCCTGTCGCGGTTTTTGTTGTTCTTTTTGTCGTTGAACCTTATAGCGATACGTAGTATCGCAAGTCCACCGCGGGGCCCCATTGGGGCTTTTGCTGGGGTTCTCTCAGCCTTATTTGGCGGGGCCGCGCTACGCCTAAGTAGCGAAATACGCCGTTTCAACGGTGAGTTGAAACGGATGGATTTCGCAGGCGCGCGGCCAAAGCAGGTAGGGTAGGGGCTGCCCGGTTCGAGTGTCAAGCGGCACTCCGCACGCGACAGCTGGAGTAGGAAATCGTTCAAAAGCGCGAATCGCTTTTGAACAAGATTTCCGCCAGCGCGCGGTCAAACACGGTTTTTGAAGAGAAATCCGCGCGGACAAAGACTGTTTTTAGAACGGTAAAGCGATACGCAGTATCGCCGGCTCGCCGCGAGCACGCGGGGCCCGGCCGGCCCGAGGCCAGTCCGACACGGCCCGCGCGCCACGCCTTAAGAGGGAAATCAAACCGATAAACGGGAGTTTATCGGAAATGATTTCCCCAGGCGCGCGG
>JAIDFC010000214.1 GCA_029054535.1 Rikenella sp.
AGCAGCGAGAACATCTTCTGGTAAGAGTACGGCGTGAAGTTATTGATAATAAAGAAGCTGCCGATACAAACAACGGTCATCAGAATAATGAGCGGCTTCATGATCCGCGGCAACGAGATCCCGGCCGCCTTCAGAGCCAACAACTCGTTATTCTCCCCCAGGTTCCCCATCGTCATAATGGAGGCCAAAAGGGTAGCGAGCGGCAGACCCATCGGAACTAACGTCGCACTGGCGTAGAAGACCAGTTCGATAATCACCCCCGGCCCCAAGCCCTTGCCCACCAACTCGTCGATGTGC
The DNA here is from genome assembly GCA_029054535.1 of Rikenella sp. GTDB lineage: Bacteria > Bacteroidota > Bacteroidia > Bacteroidales > Rikenellaceae > Rikenella. Next base: position 298 of record JAIDFC010000214.1, read on the forward strand.
ATCCAGAGGTAGTGCATCAGCAGGATGAACATCACGATAAAAAACGTGAGGACCATCGGCCCCACGTAGGCTTTCAGTACGAAACGATAAACAGTTTTCATTCTCGGTGTCCGTATCCGTCTTCTCCGCCTCGGCGGATCGCATCCGTTGTTGCGCGTGGTAAACAAACGCCCCGACCGGTATCATTATTTTCCCGTCTCCCCCGGCAGAGCTGCGCGAAGAGGGAGAGTGAAGAAAGGTACAAATTTATCATTTTTTCGGACAACCGATCGCTCTTTTGAGCTTCTCGACCAGCGCATCCCACAACTCGCGCTCTCCGTCCATCTCGTCTTGGTCCACGAAATCGGTGATTGTCAAAAGAATATCTCCGGTCAGTTCCTGACTGACCAGGCGCATCTCCAGGTAATGTTTCTCGGGCTCCTCCCACTGGAAACGCACATACGCATTGGCTTTCCGATGTACGATCCGCGCCGTCTGCGAGGTCTTTCCCCAAAAGAAATCGTATCGTTCTCCCGCAATCTCGACCTGGTCGGCAAACCAGCTTTTGAGTCCCAGAGGCGTAGATATGGCTCGGAACAGCGACCCCGGCGTACAACGAAACGGATATTCCAAAACGATTTTCTTTTTCATGATCGGCCCGATTAGGCGAGGGCATTCGCAAAATACGCAATCTTCAGCTAAAATCCTAATACAGGCCCTGTTGGAACTTTTTTAATGTTATTTGGGCTTACCCCTATAGAGCGGCGTTCGGCCCGCACGCCCTTTGGGCGTGGTTTGTTGCGAAGGGTAAATGTGTTCCAGCCTATTGCGATTCGAAGAATCGCCGACCTCGTCGGTGCCGCTGGGCACTCCAGCCAGGAGTTTGTTCGGAGAAAGGGGTGAGCGACAGGCCGAATGGTCGCAACGGTGGCGATCCGCGCAATCTACGATTGCGGTTGTCGGTGATGCTTCGACTGCCGAAAGGGAAGGGGGGATTGCCAAGGGGGCGTAGTCCCCTTGGATGCGTTTTTTGCATCCTTTTTGGGGCATACCAAAAAGGATGAGCCCCCGCGGCTTGAGCGGATTAGAGGGAATCCGCCAACTTTCCCCGAGAGGAAAATTTCCCCCGGCGGGAACGCAACGAGCATCGCCGAGTTGCGGGCCCGGCCGTTGGGCGGCGGCCGTCCCGCGCGCCCTGCAGGCGCGATTTGTTGCAAGGTGTCGTTTTTGGGTGTTAAAAAGGCCGCAGCCCGCGGAGCGGACGATTGAGCGTAGCGAAAGTTCGTCCCTCCGCAGGGGCGGGCTGCGGGCCGAGCGATCTACGATCGCGGTTTCTCTCAAGCTGAAAAAGGGCCGGAGCCAACGCGGGATGCTTGCAGCCCGTCGCATGGGGTGGCTCCGGGCTAACATAGGGAGATCTAAGCGAGAGTTGGCCGCCCGGCAGGCCCGGAACCGGCAGACTGTTGGGGTAGACACGAGTAGGTTCGAGTGCCGAGCGGCACCTCTCTCTATTCCTGGAGGCAACGCAACGGAAAACCGTACGAACGACAGAACAGGCTATTCAAAATGATATTGTTGTGATAGAAGTCTAAGTAGTAGACATTGCTTTCCGAAGCAGACGTTGACCAGTTGTATCCGCCGTATCCAATGCGACACAACGTACCGGAGCTATAGATGCGGTAGCCCGGAGCATAGAGACTATAGCGACAACAGACCCAGGGAACGCCTACCCAAAACACTATTTAAAAATACATTATTTAACATAATATAAATAACAATAAAATTATACGCACCGCTGGACGACAACTAAAAAAGACGGACGACTCTTTTTTAAGTCGCCCGCTGCTACATCGTTCATGTTTCGAAACCGAGGAATCAGATCGAAACGATGACTCCGAAAGTCGGAATAATCGTACCTCCCAATTGGTTCGGATAAGTAACCATTTTGTAATAGCCCGGCCGCGCCGGATCCGGCACATACTGCCCCGTAGCCTCGTCGCGTTCCGGTATCAGCCCCGGTTGCCCGTAGGCCTTGTAATTGTAAAGGTTCTGGATGTCGAGGTAGAGAGCCAGCGTCCAACGACGGAAAAACCAGGTCTTGTCCACCCTCAGGTCCATCTGGTGGAAGGCCGGCAACCGCCCGCTGTTCACCAGTGAATAGTCCACCACCGGCCGATGGGTCGCCTCCCACGAGTCGATACGCGCCGAGAGATCGACATCGTACGGCGTGTAAGGCGCTCCGCCGGCAAACCGCCACCGGATCCCCACATCCCACCCCCGCGGCAGACTCCGCATCAGCACCACCGACACCAAATGCCGATAATCCCAGTTCGACGGCGTCCACGCCCCGCTCGGCCGGTCGGTTCCCGCATTCCAACGCCGGAACTGCGAGTAATAATAGGTATAGGCCGCCATCAGCCTGAACCCCCACAGATCGTCGTTTCGATACTCCACCTCGAGCCCGTAGGCTCGTCCCGTACCGTTCGAGGCCACCGGCTCGGCGCCTACGGCAAACACGTCGTACCCTTTCGAGCCGATCGCCGTGCTGTCGACGAGCGACATCGGATACCGCGAGTAGTGTTTGTAAAATCCCTCGACCGAGAGTCTCGACCTTTTGTTCGGTTCGAAGGCTACACCCGCCGTCGCCTGATCGCTGCGGATATACCGCAGCCGCTCGCGATTGACCACCTCGCCGGTTGGGTCTCGAAACCCCATCGACGTATAAGCCGGTTCCTGAAAGTACCGCCCCGCGCTGGCCGAGACGATCCATTTCGGCGCAAAACGATAACTCACGCCCAACCGCGGCGAGAGCTGTCGCAACGGATTCGCCATACGGTCCGAGTAATCATTACCATCAAGCCGCACACCGAAATTGACATTCAATTTACCGGCCGCAAACTGTTTGTTCACCGACGCGAATCCCTCGTAACGCATCAGCGCAATATCCGTCGTATAAATTTCGTCGACCGCCTGCCCGCCGAACTGGAGTTTTCGGAACGTCCGGTTGTCGTATGCCCCGCGCTGAATCCCCGCACCGGCATCGAGGGAGAATCCGCGTCCGAGATCGACGTCGTACTCCGCCCGCAACCTCACGGTCGACTCGTTGGAACGATAATCGATATTTTTTCCCTTCTGCGGCTCGTTGTCCTGCCACTTTTGGAGGCTGTTGTTGAGCCGGTCGGTGCTGGCCACGAGATTCAGCACCCCGTTTTTCGTATAGCGCGCATACACGGCCCCGACGACATAGCTCCACTGGTCGTTTTCGGGCAGATACTCCAGAATTTGTTGTCGGTCGAGGGTCAGGTTCTTCATCGAGAAATTGAGCCGGCTCCGGTCCAGCGACCCCAAAGCGACGATATAGAGATGGTTCCGTTCGTCGAAATGGTGCGAGTACTTGATTTGCGCATCGTTATAGGTCGGCAGGAAAGGGAGCTCGAGCAGGCCGAAAAGCACCTGCAGATAACTTTGCCGGACCGAAGCGATGATGTTTCCGTTCTTGCCGACCGGCGAATCGATCGTCAGGGCCACGTCCGAGGCTCCGGCCGAAATTTTGGCTCGAAACCGCTCCGAGTTTCCCTCCGTCATCCGCAAGTCGAGCACCGAACTGAGTCCCGACGCTCGCCCCACCGGGAAGGTCGAGGTATAGAGCCTCGCCGAGCTCAGAAAATCGCTGTTGATGATCCCGACATTCCCGCCGCTCGCCCCCTGGGTGGTGAAATGGTTGATGATCGGGATTTCGATCCGGTCGAGATAGAATTTGTTTTCGTTGGGTCCTCCGCCCCGCACCACCAGGTCGTTGCGCGAGATCGGCGTAGCCACCACCCCCGGCAGATTCTGTATCACTTTCGATATGTCGCGGTTTCCGCCGGGGCTTTTTTCGATCTGCTGCAGGTTCAGGGTCCTATTTCCCAACGGTTGGTTTTCGGTGTGCCGCCTCGACCGCCCCAAAACGACCACCTCTCCGACCCGGGTCGCCTCCATCTCCAGTTCGGCATTCACGACGCATTCGCGAGCAGCGGTAACCAGAAACGCCCCCGTCGTGGCCTCCTTGTAGCCAACGCTTCGGACCAACAGCGTGTGGTATCCGACAGGCGCCCGATCGATTCTGAAACACCCCGACGAGTCGGCCATGGCTCCGATCGTCGTACCGCTGACAACCACCTGAGCATACGGTACCTTTTCACGCGTCGCCGCATCGCTGACTACCCCCGACACCGTACCTCGCGCCTCTCCTCCGCCCGCGGTCTGCGCAATCGCCGCTCGCGGCGCGGCGAGCAGCAACAGCATACACAACCCTAAAACCTTCATCCTTTTTTCGACATAGATCATAGTGTATATTCCCCCTCGTTTCGGCCACCAAAGATACGGAGAGGCTACGAATCCGCAAGGTTCCCGCCGAGCCGTCCTCTTTTGGAGCAAGAACGTTCCGATTCATAGCGTTCGTTCGGTTCGACCGACTGTTTTTCTGTCTTGCGCCCTCTCAACAACATTCGTGCCGCTATCCCTATCCCGCCCCAGGATCATTTAACATAATGAACTGTGAAGATAGACCGATACATTTCCAGAACCGATAGAGGTTTTTAATTATGATACTCTTCAAAAGATCCGTCTTCGAAAAACAGAATAACCCGAGCAATATTTTTAGATGGTTCTTTTTTCGGCAGTTCTTGATCCTCCGATTCGGCCTTGGGCTCCTCCATGGTTTCTTTTTTGATATTTACACTTGTAACACTCGCAGTATCTTCAGAATCTACAATGCTTTCCGAGTTATTATTAAATAGGTCCAACACCTGTTCTTTCCCAGAAATCGCGCTACTCTCCTGCCTTATTGGAGGAATTACATCTGTAACCTTATCAGGCTTTTCATTTGTAACTTCACCTGAGGGTTCTGTTGTTTTGCTTTTGTAAACTCTTCCTTGGCCGTTGATGATCCAGTCAGGATTCAGCTCCGGAAAACGTAGCAATATTCGGGAAATAAACTCGAAATTAGGCTTGTTTCTCCCTGATAACAGGTGCGATATACTGGAAGGTTGCACCTCCATGATTTCGGCGAACTTTACAGCTGTAAGTCCCTCACGCCTCATAAATTCGGCCAATCGATCTTTCATCTTTGTAACGTTTCGATATCACAAAGATAAAATTCATCTTCGAATCCGCAAATATTCCAGTTGTAATTGAGCTAAATCTAACGAAACGCCTCTCATGACGGTCTTGACGGCATTCAAATCTTTCTGACATATAAAATTCATAATATGTTGATTAACACTCTATTGGAGAATAAAAATACTGCTTGATTGGGCTTTGATTACATTGTCGCTTATATACAAAATGTCTCAATGTAATTAATGCATTCAACTAAGCAAAAGTAAAAAACTGATATTGAGTGTATTAATAAATGTAAACTAAATATTTATTGCGTCATTAAAATATGATTTACAGTCTATTTAATTACGCCTGTAATTGCCCTTTGGGGTTCAAACGAGTAAAATGAAGAGAAAAAACGAGTTGAGGAGGAGGAGTCAAAACGATCAAAACGACTCCGGAATGATACCATTATAACCCCATACAAAAAAGGCGAGTTTACGCCAAACGCGTAAACTCGCCTCAATCGCGAAACCGATAAAAGTCGCGAAACTAAAAACAGAATCGCAACGCTAAAAAACTAAACCGGGCAAAATACCACAACCAATCTCATACACCCCTCATCGAATCTTACCCTGGATCTTCTCCTGAATCGTTCGGAACTCCTCCGACGACAACGTGAGTTTCGGTTTTCCGAAATCCAGGTCTCCACCTTCGTTGATCGGCACCAGATGGATATGCGCGTGCGGCACATCGAGTCCGATCACCGCCACGCCGATCCTGTTGCACGGAATCGCCTCCCGAATCCCGACAGCCACTCGTTTGGCAAAAGTCATCATCTCGGCCAGCTCCCGATCCTCCAGGTCGAACAGATAGTCGACCTCCCGTTTCGGCACCACCAGCGTATGCCCCTCGGCCAACGGATTGATATCCAAAAAGGCATAATATTTCTCATCCTCGGCAATCTTGTAGCTGGGAATTTCCCCGCTTACGATCTTCGTAAATATCGAAGCCATATTCTCATGGGTTTAATTATGTTAAATTAGCAAACTTCCTCTTGGTTTTAACACTCTTCATACTTTGGTTTGAGTAACTCGCTTGCAATAATCATCGTTCGCAAATCCATCGCCCCCTGGTTTTTTCTCGCCTCCTCCTGTCGTTGTCGTTCATCTGTCTTTTGCTGTTGTGCCAACATTCTCGCCACCATCTGCTCCACATCGTTGCTCTGCAAGGCATCGGACTCTTGCGCAACAACCGATCCAGCCGACGTGGCTAACCCTCTCGCATTCCGAGAAGTCGCCGTCCGTTCACTCTCCTGCCAATCCATCGCCTCCGCCCCTCGTTGCATCTGCTGTTGTTGTTTCTGAAGCCGCCGCGCTTCCGCTCTCGCCACCGCCTCTCGTTGTTGCCGCGCCAGTTCCTCTTGGCGTTCCGACTCTTCCCGCTTTCGACGATCTATCTCCTGTTGTCGCTGTAATTTTTTCTCCCGTTCCGCTTCACGACGACGCTCTAATGTCCGCTGCTGCTTCAGTTCCTTTCGCCGCCGGAGTTCTTGCTTTCGCTCTAACTTTTTTTGCTGTTCTAACTCCTGCTCCTGTTTCAGCGTTTTTCTCTTATGTTTATTCTTTCCCCCTATGACGTTCCACGAAGCACTGATCAAAATACCCACCGCTACGAGCACGATTTTGATGATATTGATCGTATCCATAAATCAAGGTTTGAACTACTAAAGATACATATTACTACTCATCGTCCGCCTCATTCTCCTCCAATTCCACTCGTTCCGACAGCCACTCCAGATACTCCTCTTCCTCCTCGAAAATATCCTCTCCGTCCGACATATAAGCCTTGAGCAAGTATTCCACGGCCTGCTCCTCCTGTTCCAACTCGACATAGTTTTGCCCCAGCCGCAACAAAACGAACGGATTATCGAACAATTCCCCGGCCACATACCCCATTCGGAAGTTTTCTTCCGATTTTACATAATCCTCCAGCATAAAGTACGCATCGCCTATCGAAACGCGCAGCCAGGAATAAGCCTCGAACTCCTCTTTCGGTTCCGGCAACAAAGCCAAAGCCTGCTGGAAAAGATCGATCGCCTTTTCGTAATTTTCCGTATCCATCGCCCGATCCCCCTCTTCGGACAATTTTTCGATCTGTTTGTATATTTGTTCCGACAATTCCATAACCGCAAATGTAGTTGTTCAGTGTATAATCCCAAAGTAATAAAACCTGCAGGCGATTCAGGGGGGCGGGGGGGGGGGGGTGGGGGGGGGGCGGGGG
>JAIDFC010000215.1 GCA_029054535.1 Rikenella sp.
CCGTCTAATATTTTATTAAAGAGATGATGGACTCGCTCGGATTGGGGGATGAGCTGGAGTTCGTGCATTTCGGAGTGACCTCGCAGGAGATCAACAAGACCGCGACGCCGTATAGCTTGAAGGCCGCGATGGAGTCGGTCTATTATTCGGCGGCGAGCGAGTTGCGCGACCGGCTCGTAGCGTTGGCCGAGGAGTGGGGCGAGGTTGCGATGCTGGCCCATACGCACGGGCAGCCGGCGTCGCCGACCGTGTTGGGGAAAGAGATCCGCGTGTTCGTCGAACGACTCGACAAACAGTTGGCGCAACTGCGGGCGATTCCCTATCCGGCCAAGTTCGGGGGGGCGACCGGGAATTTCAATGCCCATTCGGTGGCTTATCCGTCGGTGGACTGGGTGGGGTTCGCCAACCGGTTCGTGAACGAGCGGTTGGGGCTGGAACGGTCGCAGTACACCACGCAGATCGAACATTACGATAACCTGGCGGCGATTTTCGATGCGCTCAAGCGGATCAACACGATTTTGATCGACCTGGCGCGGGACATGTGGACCTACATCTCGATGGAGTACTTCAAACAGAAGATCAAAGCCGGCGAGGTGGGTTCGTCGGCGATGCCGCACAAGGTCAACCCGATCGATTTCGAGAACGCCGAAGGAAATTTCGGCCTGGCGAACGCCGTTTTTGAACATTTGGCAGCAAAATTGCCTGTATCGAGGTTGCAGCGAGACCTCACCGACTCGACGGTGTTGCGGAACGTGGGGGTGCCGGTGGCTCATACGTTGATCGGCGTGGCGTCGTTGATGAAGGGGCTCGGGAAGCTGATTATCAACCGCGAGGCGATCGACCGCGATCTGGATCGGAACTGGGCGGTGGTGGCCGAGGGGATTCAGACGATTCTCCGGCGCGAGAAGTATCCCAATCCGTACGAGGCGCTCAAGGCTTTGACGCGGACAAACAAAGGGATCACGCACGAGGATATCGCTGCGTTCATCGAGGGGCTGGAGGTGTCCGAGGCGGTGAAGGCAGAGTTGCGGGCCTTGACGCCGCACACCTATACGGGGATTTTTGCGAACAAAAAATAACGCTTTCGTTCCTGCCGGTTTTCCGGGGTCGGGGCGAAGGGCGTAATAAAATGATACTTTAAAACGTTTTATTAACTCTCTAAAACCTTACGGCCATGGAAAATTACAAATGCGACGTCTGCGACTGGATCTACAACCCGGAAGAGGGGTATCCCGAGGGCGGTATTGCGCCCGGAACTTCGTTCGAGGATCTGCCGGAAGATTTCGTCTGCCCGATCTGCGGGGTGGGCAAGGATATGTTCAGCAAGGTCGAAAAGTAGGGACGTTTTGCCAGAAGGGCGATGTTTCAGGCTGCCGGATGGCCCAAGCAATGCGTAGCATTGCCCGACCGGCGCGGGGCTTTTGTGCTCTTGACTACGGCAGCCAGTTGCCCGCCGCGGGGCCCCGTTGGGGCTTTTGCTGGGGTTCTCTCAGCCTTATTTGGCGGCCCTGTGCGGGAGCGCAGTTCTTGCTTGTTGCCAAGCAAGGCTCCAGTTTTCGAGTGCCGAGCGGTACCCCGCGCGCGATTGCTGGAGTAGGAAATCGTTCAAAAGCGTGAATCGCTTTTGAGCAAGATTTCCGCCAGCGCGCGGGCAAACATGGTTTTTGGGACGTTATAGCGATACGGAGTATCGCCCGTCCCGCCGGGGCCACCCGGACGCCGCCCGCGCAGGGCAGTCGAACAGGGCACCGTCGCCCGCCCGCCTAAGTAGGAATTTCAAAAGTTTCGCATTTGGCGAAATCTTTATGAAATTCCCGCGGGCGACGGCTGCGGTGGATTTTTTAGAGGCGTCGGATTGCCGCCAGCGAAGGCTTCCGAGCAAAGTCCAGTTTTCGAGTGCCGAGCGGCACCGTCCCGCCGCCGGGGGAGGGCGGCGATCCGCGCGCCTTGCAGGCGCGGTTTGTTGCGGGAGAATGGCGAATAGGGCCGAAGCCAGCGGAGGCGCGAGTGAGCGCAGCGAACGTTGCGGCCTGCCGCGTGGGGGGCGGCGTCGGGCGCGCGATCTGCGATCGTGGTTTGTTGCGGAAAAGCGTGTTTTGGCACCTTGCAACCCGAAGGGTTACCGGCCTTGTCGCCCAGCGGCGAAGCCGCTCTGGGGGGTGGGCGACAGGCCGAAGGAGGCGAAGCAGGTGGTTACGGCCCGCGCACCTGAGGCGCGGTTGTTGAGTCCAGATAAAAGGGTCGCTGCCTGCAAGGAACGCAACCCTCGCGTGCCCGAAGGTCGCGGTTGGTTGCGAGATGCAGCTTGTTTCGGTGTTAAAAGGGCCGGAGCCCGCGGAGCCTATCCGAGCAAACTCCAGTTCTCGCGTGCCGCTCATCCGCGACTGGCCCGCGTGAACTTCGATCGCGGGTTGTTGCGGGAGAGTGGCGACCGGACTGAAGTCATCGGTGTTGTGGTTACACTAAATTAAGAGTAAGTAGGGATGGAGGCTTTTTTGACTGTGATATTGTTTGTTTTTCTCGGTTTTTGGTTGCTGGGCGTTTTGGGGCGTTGGGGATTGCGCCGGTGGCTGGCTCGGAAACAGCGAGAGTTTGCCGAACGCTTTGGAAACGGAGGAACGGGTGCCGATTCGACGAACGGCGGCGGGACCTTCGGAAACGGATCGTTCCGCGGTTTTTATGCCAACTTCGGGGGAACAAAGAACGGTGGCCGGAAACGTCGGCGAGAGGGGGAGGTTACCGTTACCCAAACCACCCGACGGAGCGAATATCAGGTGCGGAAAGGGGTGGGCGAGTACGTCGAATACGAGGAAGTCTCGGCTCAGACATCGACGACGGCCACTACGTATGACGAGTGATCTTTCGGAGGGGGCGAAGAACCGAGTGTTTTTCCGGTCCTCGGGCTATGGACGGCCGCTTTCTGCAGGAGAAGAGAAGTAGGTTTCTCTCTTTCCTGCGGGAAGCGGCTTTTTCGTGAAAAAACGTTATTTTTACCGACCTGAAACCTGAACTCAAAACCAATAAACCACCTCATGACAACAATTTATCGGAAAAAGAAGCTGCTTTTCGGCAGCGTGTCGTTGATTTTGGCAGCGTTGGCGGCGATCCCTTCGGCGACCGCGCAGCAGCGCGGCGGCGCAGGGTCGACTGCGACAGACGGGAATATCGTTGCGATTTTCGGCCAGCAGAAGGTCGAAACGACCGATGAAGGACACGTGTTCCACCGTTTTCGGGAGGGGCTTTTGTTGCCCGGAGGCACAGGAGCCGGGACCTTGTTCAACGGACAGGATATGGTGGGGTGGCTCTATGCGACCGATAATTTCAAGACCCCGAAGGCGGGGGATAGCTTGGGGTATGCCTATCCGGCACAACAAGAAGCGCAGATGGCCTATCAGTCCAACGCCGAACGGAAAGCGGCTGCCGGACGCGGATTCCGGCCGCGGTGGACGCCGCTGCCCAACTGGGTGTGGAGTCCGATTGCGGTCGACTCGACCGGCGTGTTCCGGAGTCCGCACATGCGGTCGGCTTATCTGTACACCGCTTATGAGGCTCCGAAATCCGAAATCGCCCTGCTGGAGACCACCGGCGGAACGAGGACTTATATCAATGGCGAGTTGCACGAAGGGGACCATTATGATTTCGGGTATACGTTGACCCCGGTGCGGTTGCGGAAGGGGTTGAACGAGTTCGTCTATACGCCGGGTCGTTTCGGTCGGGTGGAGGCGAAGCTCGTGGTGCCGGATAAAGCGGTGATGTTCACGCGGCGGGATCTGACCCTGCCCGACCTGATCGCCGGCGAGGAGGACGAGAAGTGGGGGGCGATCCGGGTGGTCAACGCGACGGAACGGCCGCTCAAGGGGTTGAGCGTCCGGACGGCGTTGTCGACACCCGAGGGGAGGTCGCTGGGCGAGGCGACGGAGTATCGGACCGACGAGGTGATGCCGATGGCGGTCCGGAAGGTGAAATTCCGGTTGCCGGCGACGGGTGATGCTTCGTATAACGGGCCGGTGGTGGCGCGGTTGGAGCTGCTGCGGGGCGGAAAGACGATCGATACCGCGACGATCCGGCTGCGGCAGGTTTCGCCGAATGTACACCACGAACGTACTTTTGTGAGCGGGATCGATAATAGTGTGCAGTATTACAGCGTCGCGCCGGCTTTGCGCACCGATCCGGGGGATACCGCGGCGCGGGCTTTCGTGCTGACGGTGCACGGTGCGTCGGTCGAGGCGCGGAATCAGGCACGGGCTTACCGACAAAAAGATTGGGTGAACATCGTGGCGCCCACCAACCGGCGTCCGTTCGGCTTCAACTGGGAAGAGTGGGGGCGGATCGACGCCTTGGAGGTGCTGGCCGAGGTGCAGCGGATTTTCCGGACCGATACCTCGCGGATCTACCTCACGGGCCACTCGATGGGGGGCCACGGGACGTGGTTCCTGGGGACGACCTATCCGTCGCGGTTCGCGGCCATTGCGCCGTGCGCCGGGTATCCGGATATCGCCGGTTATGGGAGCGGCAAGGGCGACGGCATGCACCGGCGGAATCCGCTCTTCGGACCGTTCGAGAGGGGAGCGTCGGCGGGGCGCATCGTCTCTCTGGCGCGCAATCTGACTCAGTCGGGGGTCTATATTCACCACGGCTCGGCGGATAACGTGGTGCCGCCGGAGCAGGCCCACATCATGCGCGAGGTGCTGGGGCGGTTCCATACGGACTTCTGTTACCACGAGTTCCCGGGCGGCGAACACTGGTTCGGGGACGCGAGCGTCGACTGGGCGCCGATCTTCGAATTCTTTGCGCGCCATTCGATTCCGACGGCGGACCGGGTGGACGAGATCGATTTCCATACGGCCTCTCCGGCGATCTCGGCGCAGGACTACTGGCTGACGGTCGAACAGCAGGAGAGCCCGTATCGCCACACCCATGTGCAGGTCGCGCGCGAGGGGGATACGGTGATTCGGGTCGCGGTGGCGGAGAATGCGCGGTTGCTGACCTTCGACCTGCCGGCCTTGATGCTGGGGACTCCGGAGGTGGAGATCGTCTTCGCCGACGGCCAGCGGATGGCGGTGCCGACCCATCGGCGGGCGATCGTGGCGTATCGCGACGGGAAATGGCAGGCGCTGGATAAGATCGACCCGAAACAGAAGCATGCCGGACGTTACGGCGGTTTCAAACAGGCGTTCGACAACGGGATGGTCTTCGTCTATGCGACTCGGGGGACGGCGGCCGAACGGGCCGGGTGGCAAGCCAAGGCGCGGTTCGACGCCGAGACGTTCTACTACCGGGGGAACGGGTCGGTGGACGTGATTCCGGATACGGAATACTCTCCCGACAAGTATCGGGGGCGGAATGTGGTCCTCTACGGCAATGCGGACAACAACCGGGCGTGGAATCTGTTGCTGCGCGACTGTCCGATCCAGGTGCGGAGCGGCGGGGTCTCGATGGGCGACCGCTCGTACCGCGGGAATGACGTAGGGGCTTACTTCGTCTACCCGCATCCGGTGTTCGAGGAGGCGTTGGTGGGAGTGGTCGCGGCGACGGGCGAGTCGGGCATGCGGGCCACGGCGCCGAACAACTACATCTCGGGGATTACGGGCTTTCCGGATCTGATGGTCTTTCGGGCGGCGATGCTGAAAGACGGACTCGACGGGGTCGAAACGGCAGGCTTCTTCGACAACGACTGGTCGCTGCGGGGCGGGGACGTGGTCTCTAAATAGCGGACTTCGTTCGAGCTTTTGCCGGGGTTCTCGCGGTCTCGGTTGGCGGAGTCCGGCCGATCCGAGTCTGTTCGGATACGGTTTTTGAGCGCATCGTGCCAAAAGAGGCGATTCATTCGGAGTCGTAACCGACCGCGCCTGCAGGGCGCGCGGGTCGCCGCCTCCCCACGCAGCGGCCCGCATTTTGCCACTTATGCGTCTTTGATTGCGGCCGCGCCCGGGCGTTCGACCCGTTTAATTTCGAAACAAATCCGAACCGCAACTTGCAAACTGCGACTGAAAGGCGCGCGACCGACACCGCCCCCACACGGAGGCCGGTGCCGCTCGGCACTCGAACCTACCAGCCTCTACCCTAAAGCTCCGCGGGCTGCGGCCCCAGGTGCAACATTTAAACATTCTTCGCCCGTCGCCCGCGGGAATTTCATCTCGATTTTGCACTCGCAAAACGAGCGAAATTCCCCTCTTATGCGGGCGGGCGACGATCTTTCCCAAAAGAAACCGTGTCGGACTGCGCTCCCGCGCGGGGCCGCGTGCCCGCGGTGGGCTTGCGATACTGCGTATCGCTATACCGTTCTACAAACAATCTTTGACCGCGCGCTGGCGGAAATCTTGTTCAAAAGCGATTCACGCTTTTGAACGATTTCCTACCTCAGCACTCGCGCGCGGGATATTCTCCCAACAACATTCTCTGATCGCGCGCCGGGCGATTCATTCGGATTCGGCTCACGCCGAACCGTTGAATCGCCTCCTTAGGCGTGGCGCGGTGCCGCTCGACACTCGAAAACTGGAGTTTGCTCAGCAACATGCAAGAACTGCGCTCCCGCGCGGGGCCGCGTGCTCGCGGCGAGCGGGCGATACTGTGTATCGCTATAACGTTCTAAGAACAGTTTCTATCCGGCCGTCGTGGCGCGAACGCGTCGGCCGGGCAGGCCCCGCTAAATAAGGCGGAGAGAACCCTAACAAAAGCCTCAACGGGGTCCCGCGGTGGGCGAGAGGCTGTCATAATCAAGAACGCAAAAAACCACAACACCCCTGCTGGACGCGCGATAATGCGTATCGCTTAGGCCATCCGGCAACCTCCAAACAAAAAGCGGTCGGAGCGACTCTCAGAGCCGCTCCGACCGCTTCGCATCTGAACAGGACAGAACCCTCCGTCCCATTCAATCAAAATCTTACGCCAATTTCTGGAACTCGTCCGGAGTAACCGTTTTCTCGTTGACCTTGATCTGCTCCGCCACCGCACCGATCACCTTCCGCTCTCCGACCTTGTCGTAGATTTTACGTACCTCCTCTTTATTTCCGAGGATCGAGTTGACGAAATTGTCGAGCATGTCGTCCGCCACCGTGTGCATCCCGTAGTACTGGAACTGCATCATCGCTACCTCGCGCGCTTCGGCTTTTACGTCGTCCTGCGTGATTTCGAGGTTGTTCTCCTTCATCACCTTGCGCCGGATCAGGTCCCACCGCAGCATATCGAGGAACTGCGGGAAATCCCGTTCGATCTCTTCCATCGAGAACTTCCCTTCGTTCACCTGGTAGAGCCAGTTCTTCAGGAAAGCCTCCGGCAGCGACAAATTCGTCTTTTCCAGCAAGTATTTCCGTACGTCCGTCGTAAACTTGTATTCGGTCTCCTTAGCCAACTCGCCGCGCACCTGTTCGTCGATCCGCGCGTCGAACTGTTCCGGCGTCGTTACATCTCCCGCCGGAAAAGCCATCTTGAAGAACTCTTCGTTCATCTCCGGTTCGGCGAACTTCCGGATTTGGGTAATCGTAAAGGTATACTTCGGATCCATCCCCTCCAGCTCCGCCTCTTTGACCCCCAGGATCGAAGCCCGCTGGCTCGGCGTCTTGTAGATCACATTCACATCCACTTCGACCGTATCCCCGACCTTTTTGCCAATGAACGGTTTCCGCGTTTCTTCGTCCAGGCTGATCAGCCCCACGTACGCATCCTCGATCTTGACATCGTCCCCCTGGGTCAAGGTCCCGGTCAGCGCTTCGTCGTCCGCCACCGTGTCGACATCCACCAGCTTCCCGAACCGACGCATATAGTTGCTCCGGAATCCTTTCCGCATGTCGTCGTTCGGTTCGATGGTGTACTTCGCGATGCTGTTCTTTTTGGTCAACGCCAGTTCCACTTCCGGCGCCAGCCCGATTTCAAAGACGAATTCGAAATCGGTTCCCGTGCCGAAATCCAACTCGCCTTGTTTGTCCGACGGCATCAGATCTCCGACCGTTTCGACCCCGTTTTCGCGAATATATTCGAATGCCGAGTCGGTCGCCTGGCGATAAGCCGTGTCGGCCACCACCCCTTTGCGATACATCTTGTTGACGACCCCCATCGGCACCATTCCCGGCCGGAAACCCGGTACGTTGGCTTTCCGCTTATAATCTTTGAGCTGTTTGTCTACCTTTTCCTTGTAATCGGCCTCGCCCACGGTAACCCGGAGCAGGGCGGTCTGATTTTCGAGGTTTTCTCTGACTACGTTCATCTCTTTAAAGAAGTATCTTATTATTTTTATTTGCGTTAAGGAGAGGCAAAGGTAACGGATTTTTCGGGAAATTCCGCTATTTTTGGTGGCCATGGGTATGATTTACGACAAGGTATTGCACAAAATCTGCGGGACGGAACCGCTGCCGGGAACGGAGTTCGAGGGGTGCGTTTTCCGGGAGTGCGATTTCACGGAGGCGGACTTCGCGGATTTCGATTTTGTGGACTGTCGGTTCGAGAAATGCCGGCTGGGGATGGTCTGCCTCGAAGCTGCCGGCTTGCGGGAGGTGGAGTTCGAAGGGTGCGAGATGCGGGGAGTCGACTTCGGACTTTGTCGCCGGTTCGGATTCGCGGCGACTTTCCGCGCGTGTCATCTCAGCTTTTGCTCGTTCCACGAGTTGAAAATGCCCAAGGCGACCTTTTCGGGAAGTACCCTTAAAGAGTGCTTCTTTTCGGAATGCGACCTGACACAGGCTGATTTCTCGGGGTGCGACTTGGAGCGAACGCTATTCGACCGTTGCAGGTTGGAGAAAGCGGATTTTCGCACGGCTTTCCAATACACGATAGACCCTGCGGTCAATCGAATGCGGGGAGCCCGGTTCTCGCGCGAGGGACTCGACGGATTGCTCGCGCAGTATGGGTTGGAGATCGAGTAGGTCGGTTGATTTTTTCCGAGCGAACTTCGGTGGGCGCGCGGGCAGAGACTGTTCTTAGAATGGTAAAGCGATACGCAGTATCGCCCGTCCAGCGGGTTTTGTTGGGTTTTTGCGGAGAGCTCTTGACTACGGCAGCCCGTTGCCCACCGCGGGCACGCGGGGCCGCGCGGCCTGAGCGCGTCTGACACGGTTTCTTTTCCGGATGGTTCCGCGCGCGAGTGCTGGGGTAGGAAATCGTTCAAAAGCGTGAATCGCTTTTGAATAAGATTTCCGCCAGCGCGCGGGTCAAAGTATTGGGGTAGACACAGCCCTTTTCAAGTGCCGAGTGGCACCGTCGCCCGCCCACTAAGTAGGAATTTCAAAAGTTTCGCTCTCGGCGAAATCTTTATGAAATTCCCGCGGGCGACGTGCAAAGATTGTTTTGCAACTACTTTCGGGCCGGAGCCAGCGGAGGCTTGCCGAGCAAACTCCAGTTTTCGAGTGCCGAGCGGCACCGGCCCTCCGCCTGGGGTGGCTTCGGCCCGTCATGGGGAGATCTTGGAGGACTCCCGCGGGCGCCGCGCCCACGGGGCGTTTTATTTAGGGTTTTCTCTGTGTTATGGCGGGGCAACCGGCTGAGGGCGGATTTCTAGTGGCACCGGTTCGGCGCCAGCGCGGTCGCAACCGAGCGTAGCGAGAATTGCGTCCGTCGCCGGGGGTGGCGCCGGACCGCACGCCTTGCAGGCGCGGTTGTCAGCGATGTGTCGACTGCCGAAAGAGAGATAAGAAGGGGATTGCCAAGGGGGCGTAGCCTTCTTGGATGCGTTTTTTGCATCCTTTTTGGGGCATGCCAAAAAGGATGAGCCCCCGCGGCTCGAGCGGGTTAGAGGGAATACATCAACTTCCCCCGAGCGGGAGATTTCCCCCCGGCGGAAGTGTTCCGAGCAAACTCCGGTTTTCGAGTGCCGAGCTGCATCGGGGTCGGTCGCCTGGCGGGAACGCAACGAGCACCGTCGAGTTGCGGGCCCGGCCGATGGGCGGCGGCCGTCCCGCGCGCTCGTAGAGCGCGGTTGTTTGTGTATAGGGAAAGCCCGGAGCAAGTGCGGGCTGCACGCCCTGCGGTCGCGTTTCATTGTGAAGGGTAAATGTGGTCTTGCCTATTGCGATTCGGAGAATCGCCGGCCTTGTCGCCCAGCGGCGAAGCCGCTCGGGGGGTGGGCGATAGGCCGAATGAGGCGCAGCAGGGTAGCTGCGGCCCGCGCGCCTTGCAGGCGCGATTTGTTGCAAGGTGTCGTTTTTGGGTATTAAAAGGGCCGCAGTCCGCGGAGCGGATGAATGAGCGCAGCGAAATTTCGGCCCTCCGCCGGGGGAGGGCTGCGGGCCGAGCGATCTACGATCGCGGTTTTCTCGCCCGTCAGGACCGGAACCGGCAGGCTGTTGTCGGGGCAGTGGTGCAACCGGCAGGCCAACAAAACGCCGATCGGCCCCTCTCCCTATTCCTGGAGGCAACGCAGCTGAAGACCGTCTACACGGTTATTGAGGCTATTGTTTGGGTCGAGCCAATTGTGGTTGAAACCTAAGTTAAGCGCATTAGACTCTCTAATGGCCATCGTCCAGCAGTAACCATTGAGGCCAACGCACCATAACGTGCCATTTTCGGCGTGGCGGAAGCCCGGAGCCGGGTAAAAGGCCGTTCGGCACCCGAACCGAGCCGTGCCGACCTGATTAAAACGCTCGACAAATCGCCCGACCGGCCGGCGACGCAGCAAAATCCGGGAAATATCTCGTAGAGAAAAACATCGATAAAAGAGTGTCGATGTGCCTGTTCCGCAGTCCTCTGGCGGCTCTTGTCGTGCTGCACCCGGCCTATTTTGAGCGAAGATGCGCCTTGTTTTGTAAAAAAAATCGTAATTTTACCTTTCACAACATCTTGTACGGAGGAATGGATTATAAGAAAGAATTTGAACGGTACGCCCGGCTCGGACGAGGCATCTCGTCGCTCGCCATGCACCGATACGACCGGATTTCGGCCGAATACATATCGCCGACGATCATCGAAGAACGGCAGCTGAATGTCGCGACGATGGACGTGTTTTCGAGGTTGATGATGGATCGGATTATTTTTCTCGGGGTGCCGATCTATGACGATGCGGCGAATATCATCCAGGCTCAGATGCTCTTCCTGGAGTCGAACGATCCGAAGAGCGATATCCAAATCTATCTGAATACGCCGGGTGGCTCGGTGTCGGCCGGACTGGGGATCTACGATACGATGCAACTGATCTCGCCGGACGTGGCTACAACGTGTACCGGGATGGCAGCTTCGATGGGGGCTGTGTTGCTGACTGCCGGAACGCGCGGGAAACGGTCGGCGTTGCAGCTGTCTCTTATAACCATATGACGCTGCCGCCGAAGCTAGAA
>JAIDFC010000216.1 GCA_029054535.1 Rikenella sp.
CGGTAGGCGTTGGTTCCCGTACAGGAGGACGCCCAGCTGAACCCGCTGTCGCCGGCGCCATATAGATTTCCCCCCGTACTACTCCCCCGTCCACCGCTCTCGCGCCAGCCCGGAGCCGGGTAAAAGCGGGGTCGTGTGTTCGCGGTGAACAAGGAGTCCGCACACCCTTTGGGTGCAGTTTGCTTAACCGGCCAAGCGCGGGCAGAAATCCGAAAGCCACAACGCCTCGAGCGGTGCGAAATCCCTCGGACGATTAAAAACAGCGACGAAACGAAGAGCGCCTCTCGTCCTCGGACCAAAATCCGGGAGAGAGGCGCCTCTGTTTTTGCGTAGGTATTGCAAAAAAGGCTCTCTTACGTCCCGCACACCACGGCATCAGCCGTGGCGGACGAGTCGAACAAAGAGAATCGCACTATTTTTCGCAAGCCGTCGAATCGCAAGCCGCGGTCGGGCACGCGCAGGTATCGCAAGCGCAAGTGTCGCAAGCCGCGCAAGCAGCAACGGTGTCAATCACAACGACCGATTCTTCGGCCACGACGATCGTCGAGTCTGCATTTTCATTGTTGGCCGCGCCGTTCCCGCAGGCAGCGAACCCAGCAGCGATAGCTGCTACGCAAGCAAATTGGAAAAGTTTCTTCATAGTGGTATGAATTGAGTGTTGTTGAAAATCGGTGCAAAGATATAGCTTTTTTGACCAAGTGATACTCGGTAATGAAAAATTTTGCAAAAATCAATCGTTTGATAACCAACGGATAATTTGTTCCCCAGGCGGAATCCGGTTTCGGAGCGGAACCCGCCGATAAAAAATGTATCTTTGCGTGATTCATTTCCGAAACAAACAAGGAAGAGTTATGAACGATCCGAAATTCAGGCTGGCGGCCCGGTCGGGCGAGGGAAAATTCTATCTCGAAACCTACGGCTGTCAGATGAACCAGAACGACAGCGAAGTGGTGGCGGCCGTGATGCAGGAGAGCGGATTCGAGTACGCCGCGTCGCCGGACGAGGCCGATGTGGTGCTGATCAACACGTGTGCCATCCGCGACAACGCCGAACAACGCATCTGGGGACGGCTGGCCGAGTTCCGCGGGCTGAAACGGCGCAGGCCGGGGCTGTTGGTGGGGATCATCGGCTGCATGGCCGAACGGCTCAAAGACCGACTCATCGAACGCGAACATATCGTGGATATCGTCGTCGGACCGGACGGTTACCGGTCGTTGCCGGAGCTGGTGCGGCAGGCGGCCTCGGGGACCAAGGCCGTGAACGTGCTGCTCTCGCGCGAGGAGACCTATGCCGAGATCAGCCCCGTGCGGCTCGACCGGAACGGCGTTACGGCTTTCGTCAGCATCATGCGCGGATGCAATAACATGTGCGCCTACTGCGTGGTTCCGTACACGCGAGGGGTCGAACGGAGCCGCGATCCGGAGACCATCCTGGCCGAGGTGCGAGATCTCTTCGAACGGGGTTATCGCGAGGTAACGCTCCTGGGGCAGAATGTCAATTCGTATCGGTACGGAGAGGTGAACTTCGCACAGCTTTTGGCGCGGGTGGCCGAGGTGTCGCCGCTGCTGCGGGTGCGGTTCTCCACGTCCCACCCCAAGGACCTCTCGGACGAACTCATCGATACGATCGCCGAATGGCCCAATATCTGTCGGGCGATCCACCTGCCGGCCCAATCGGGATCGTCGCGGATGCTGGAACTCATGAACCGGAAGTACACCCGGGAATGGTACCTCGACCGGATCGCGGCGATTCGGCGACGGCTGCCGGAGTGTTCGATCTCGACCGACCTGATCGCGGGATTCTGCACCGAAACGGACGAGGATCACGTCTCGACGCTTTCTTTGATGCGCGAGGTGGGTTATGAGTTCGCCTACATGTTCAAATACTCGGAACGGCCCGGGACCAAAGCGCAACGCACGATGGCGGACGATGTGGCAGAGGAGGTGAAGACGGCGAGGCTGACTGAAATCATCAATCTTCAGAACGAGTTGTCGTTGGCTTCGAACCGTCGGGACGTGGGGCGCCATTTCGAGGTGTTGATCGAGGGGACTTCGAAGCGGTCTACGGACGAGGTCTACGGGCGCACGTCGCAGAACAAGGTGGTCGTCCTGCCGAAAATGAACTATCTGCCGGGGGACTATGTGCATGTGCTGATTACGGATTGCTCGTCGGCGACGTTGATCGGGACTCCGCTGTGTTAGCGGCTGGTTGTGTTGGGGGCGGTTGTCGGATTGCTCGTCGGCGTGCGGCCAGAGAATGTTTTTAGAACAGTAAAGCGATACGGAGTATCGCCGGTCCCGCCGGGAGCACGCGGACGCCGCCCGCGCAGGGCAGTCGGACACGGTTTCTCGGTTAGATGACCCGCGCGCCACGCCTAAAGAGCCGGATTGAGCGGAAAAACGGATGTTTTTCCGCTCAATCCGGCAGGCGCGCGATCCGAGAACGTTGTTGGGGAGAATACCCGCGCGCGACTGCTGGGGTAGGAAATCGTTCAAAAGCGATTCACGCTTTTGAACAAGATTTCCGCCAGCGCGCGGCCAAAGATTGTTTTTAGAACGGTAAAGCGATACGGAGTATCGCCCGCTCGCCGCGAGCACGCGGCCCCGCGCGGGAGCGCAGTCCGACACGGTTTCTCTGTGAGCAGACCCCGCGCGCCACGCCTAAGTAGCGAAATACGCCGTTTCAATGTGCATTGAAACGGATGAATTTCGCCGGCGCGCGGTCAAAGAATGTTTCCGGGTCTGCCGCTGGGTGGAACCGCAACGAGCTTTGCCGAGTTGCGGTGCCAGCCGAGGGGGAGCGGCTGGCCCGCGCGACCTCCGGTCGCGGTTTATAGTGAAGCTGCGAATCATTCATCGCGCGGCTAAAGAATGCTTTGGGATAGGGCCGCAGTCCGCGGAGCGGGCGGTTGAGTGCAGAGAAAATTCGGCTTTCGACCGGGGGTGGCGCCGGACCGCGCACCCGTAGGGTGCGGTTCAATGGGGCGGCGAAAGAATACCACCGCGGTAGGAGGCAGATTTCTGGGTA
>JAIDFC010000217.1 GCA_029054535.1 Rikenella sp.
CTTTTGATCACCTTGTTGACGGTAACGGTCCAAAGCTGGCGGGCGGCGACGGCCAATCCGGTGCGGGCCCTTCGAGCGGAGTAGAAATGGGCGGGGAATGTCCAAAAAATAGACGCCGAGTGTCTAATTTTTTGACACTCGGGGGATCGGCCGAAATTATAAAAGACTGTTTGTCAGCGTCTTGACGATTGTGGCACGGCTTGTGGTTAGATGGCGGGTAGAAATAACAAACACAAAACACGATAATGTTCAGAAAATTTTTCATCGAGAGCTGGCGGACCAAAAAGAACCGGCCGTTTTCATTCTTCATCAACTGGCTGGGGCTGACCTTCGGGTTTGCGGCGGTGATCGTGATGTATATCTTCATCATGGGGCAGGTGCGGCACGACGACTGTTTCGAACGGCCGATGGACGACGTCTGGCGGTGCGAGATCGACCTCGAGCAGATCGGTTCGATCTGTCCGGACCCGTTGGCCGGGTTCATGACTCGGTTTCCGGAAGTACGGTCGGCCGTGCGGGTTCAGACGCAGCGCGAAAAGACCGTTTCCGTACCGGACCGGGAGGGCGGGACACGGTATGCGCTGAATACGATGATGGCCGATTCGACGCTGCTTCAGGTGCTTCCGTTCCGGATGGTGAGCGGAGGCGGACCGGATGCCTTGTCCGACGCCTCGAAGGGACTCTTGAGCCGGTCGGCCGCCCGGAGACTCTTCGGGTCGCTCGACGTGGTGGGGCGGCAGATCGAAATCGACAACACGTATCGCGTGGTGGTCGGCGGCGTCTTCGAAGATGTGCCGCAAAATGCGCTCTATGCTCCCGAGTTGATTCTGACCATGAAGCTGAACAACATCATGAACGGGCAGCCCGACTACCGGGATGATAACTGGAATCGGTGGTCGACGGAGTGTTATGTCCGGGTCCATCCGGGGAGCGATGTCCGGGCGTTGAACGATAAATTTCGACAGGCGATATTGGGGCAATTGATCGGTTCGGACGAAGAGGAGATCGACCGTGAAATCCAGCGCAGGGGCGGAGTGGATAGTCCCAATACGCCGCACATACGGGCTTTCGGCGACTGTTATTTCGCGACCGAGGTGGGGATGACGACCGGTAACGTCTATGACTCGTCGTCGCTTGCGGTGCTGGGAATCATCGCCGTGCTGGTGCTGGCGATCGCCATCGTCAACTACGTCAATATCTATACGGCGCGGTCGACCGAGGTGGTCCGTGCGATGGGTATCAAGAGCATCATGGGGGCCACCAGACGCAGTTTGATCGGTTTTATTATCGGCGACTCGGTGTTGATCGCTTTCGTCTCGGCACTCTCGGCATACGGGTTGGCTTATCTGCTGCGGCCGCTCTATCCGATGCTGCTCGGGAGCGAACTCTCGTTCTCGCTGAGCTGGGATATTCTGTCGGTGCTGTTCGGCGTGTTGCCTTTGGTGTGCGGGGTGCTGTCGGGGATCTTCCCGGCGCTGGTGCTCACGCGGATGAAACCGCTCGACGCCATCGCCAACCGGTCGAGCAGCGGGCGGCAGATGTCGGCCGTGCGGAACGCGCTGATCGTCTTCCAGTTCACGATCTCGATCGGACTGATCGCGGCGACGCTGATCATCAACAAGCAGATGCGCTACCTCACGACGTTCGACCTGGGCTACAGTCGCGAGAATGTGGTGATATTGAGAGGCGGTCCGTATATGAACAGAGAAAAGTTCAACACGTTCCGCACGCAGCTGCTCGCTTCACCGACGATTATCGACGCGTCGCTTCTCGGTTCGGATCCGATGGCGGTCTCGAACATGATGACGGTGATTCTCAACGACGAGCAGGCATTTACGCCGAGGACTTTGAACGGCGACGAGCATACGTTGCATGTGCTGGGGGTGCCGATGGCGGAGGGAGACTCCATGTCGAACACCAATATCGACCGGTTGCCGTGGGGGCGGGATTGTATGGTGATCAACGAGTCGTTCGCCAAGTATATTCGCAGCGTGGCGCCCGAGGTTCAGATTCCGGGGCCGAAGTTCATCGGTGTGTTCCGCGATTTCCAGCACCAGCCGGTTACGGAACGGATTACGCCGCTGGCATTGCTGCGGGCATGGAGCGGGGCCCCTTATATCCGGATCGCCGCCGGACAGATCGAACCGGCCTTGAAACACATCGAACGCACCTTCCGCGAGATGTTCCCCAACGAGATCTACGACTTCGAGTTCATGGACCGGCAATTCGACCGGATGTACAAAGATGAGCAACTGTTCCGGGCGCGATTGCTGACGTTCAGCGTGCTGGCGATCTTCATCGGCTGTCTGGGACTCTTCGCCCTGGTGGGCTACTCGGTGGAACGCCGGCGGAAAGAGATCGCCATCCGCAAGGTGCACGGCGCGACGGTCGGCGAGGTGGTGGGGATGCTCTGCATGAGTTTCCTGCGTTGGCTGGTGGTTTCGTTCGTCGTTGCGGTGCCGGTGGTGTGGTGGCTGATGAACGGCTGGATGAGCCGGTATGCCTACCGGACAGAGATGAGCTGGTGGATATTCCTGCTCGCGGGAGTCGTGGCGGCCGCGATCGCCCTCTTCACCGTCCTCGGACAGAGCTACCGGGCGGCGGTCGAGAATCCGGCCGTGGCCGTCAAACGGGAGTAACGGAACGTAGGGAGGGGCCGGAGGCGGCCGGCTCGCACGACACAGACTGAAGCTAAATAAGAAAAAATACGAATAAGAATCATGGATAGAGTAATCGAAAAAAAGAAAGGACTGAAGAAAAAACATCTTCCGTACGTGATCGGCGGCGGAGCTTTGTTGATCCTGATCGGGTGGCTGACTTTCGGCGACCATCGTTCGTCGCTCAAGGTCGACACCCGCACGATCACGATCGAACCGGCTCGGCAGGGCGAGTTCAACGACTACGTGCGGGTCAACGGCAGCGTGTTGCCGATCACGACCGTACAGGTCAGCCCGTTCGAAAGCGGGAATGTCGACCAAAAGGTGGTCGAGGAGGGGGCGATGGTCCGCAAGGGAGATGTGATCGTGCGACTCACCAATCCGCAGCTCACCATGCAGATCCTCACCAGCGAAGCCGATCTGGCCGAGAAAGAAAACCTCTTGCGCAACACCCGCGTGAGCATGGAGCAAGAGAAGCTCAACCTCCAGAAAGAGCGTCTCCAGCTCGAAATGGACGTCGCCCGCGCCAAACGGAAGTACGAACAGTACGAAGCCTTGCACCGCGACAACCTCATCTCGAACGAGGAGTATCTGCAGGCCAAAGAGAACTACGACCTCTCGATCAAACAGAAAGAGCTGGTCTTCGAACGCCAGAAACAGGACTCGATCTTCCGTAGCCTCCAGGTCGACAACATGGAGATCAGTCTCGAAAGCATGAAAAAGAACATGGAGTTGATCCGCCAACGGGTCGACAACCTCAACATCCGCGCCAACATCGACGGCGAACTGGGTTTGTTGGACGTCGTACTGGGCCAGTACGTTACGGCCGGCACCAAGGTAGGGCAGATCAACGACCTGAGCGACTACAAGATCGAGGCCATGATCGACGAACTCTACATCGACCGCGTGAAACCGGGCCTCACCGGCACCCTCGAACGCCAGGGCAGCAAGTACGGTCTGGTGATGAAGACCGTCTTTCCGGAGGTCCGCAACGGCCAGTTCCGGACGTGGTGCTACCTGACGGGCGAACGGCCCGAAAACATCCGATCGGGACAGACCTACACGGTCAACCTCGAACTGGGGCAGCCGACCGAGGCGATCATCATTCCGCGCGGCCCGTTCTACCAGACCACGGGGGGCAGCTGGGTTTTCGTGGTATCGCCGGACGGCAAGAAGGCCTATCGGCGACCGATCAGGATCGGACGCCAGAACCCGCGCTACTACGAGGTCCTCGAAGGGTTGGAAGCCGGCGAGCAGGTGATTACGTCGAGTTACGAAACGTATGGCGACAACCAGGTCCTGTTGCTGAAATAGAGACACTTCGTGTACGATTCGAGCGGCGGGCGGAGAAGGCGAACACTGGGGGGTGGAGACGGTATGACACTCCTCCGGTCGTCGACTCCGCCCGCCGCTTTTCGGATCGAATACCCACCCTTTTTCCACTCCAGCAACAAACGCATGTCATGATATTACGCAAATTCATGACCACCCTGCGACGATTCCGCCTAGCCAGCACGCCCGATACCGTAGGTTTGAGCATGGCGTTCTCCGCTTTTGTATTGATATTGATGCAAGTGCGGTACGCACCGCCGGGCAGGCGGCACCGACGGGGATTCGGTTGGGTTTTTCTCTGCCTTATTTAAGGCTGCCCGCGCGATCGTATGATCGCGTTTTTCAAAAATATCATAAAAAAACGGAGGGCGATCTGTTTCGCCCTCCGTCGCGCCTGCGCGCTATTTCAGAGATAGAGAGAAAAGAGATGTCAGTTTGCCTGGATCGAACCGGTGTAGACCACCGTATTGCCCTGGTTCGGGACCAGCGTGAGGGTGGCCATGCCGTTATCGATGTCGTAGTTGAGGTGGAAGACGTACTTGACGCCGCTCCAGTCGGTTTGGAAGACGAGCGTCCACTGCGAACCGTTGTTCATGTCCTCCCAGAAGTCGAACTGCGTGGTGTTGATCGCAATCCGTCGTGGAATCATCGTTACGTTCTGCGAGACCGACGTGTACGGCAAGTTGACCTCCAGGTAACCCGGGTAGACCGACACGTAGTTGTTCCACTGGTTGAGCGCCTGTTGCGGCCCCATGAACTCGGGCGTCGCCTGCGAGGCCGCGAAGGTGAAATTGTGGGTCTTGAGTGCGTTGGTCAGCTGTTGCACCATCGCCTGCTGCCGTTCGGTCCGTTTGGCGTCGCGCACCTCTTTTTTCGAATAATCCTGCGCCATCGCCGTAGCGGCTAGCGAAACCATCAGGAGGGATAAGAATAGCTTTTTCATACGGATTGAGTGTTAATAGTTTTAGCCGTGTCGGGAAAAGAAACAACTTTCGTGCCAAACCGTTCCCGGCGGTCCGTCGGCCACCCACCGCAAAGTTGCACCAAATTTGCTGCGAAGGGTATGACCGGATCCGAATCGTCGGCCACGGCGACCGAAAACAGCGCCGGTTGCCGGAAAGAGCCGATAATATTTCGTATTTTTGCCCAACAGAAGCTCCCGTCGCTGACGGACGACGCGAAAACGAACGACCTTCAAGATGCAGATTGACAGAAAGATCCTTTTGATTTTCGGCACGTTGACCGCCCTCGGTTCGACACCCGCTTTCGGCGACTCCCTGCCGCGGCTCGGAGAGACGACTGCGGCGACCGCCGACAGCACCCGGACCCTCACGTTGCAGGAGGCCGTCGAAATCGGCTACCGACAGAGTCCCGCCCTCGAAGCGCAGCGAATCGCCCGCGAAGCGGCGGTGGCCCGGCGCAAGGCGGCTTGGGGGTTGAGGTTGCCCCAACTCGGGGTGGCGGCCAACTACACCTATCTGGCCGACGACATCAAAGCCTTCGACCTGAACGCCGAAAAAGACGCCGCACTGGGGCAGATCGGTCAACTTCCGCTGCCGATCCCGATACCGCCCCAGATCGTGCAGGCCATACAGGGGCTCGACCTCAGCCTGACGCTTCAGAAACAGCAGTTCGCCGTGGTGGGGGCGTCGG
>JAIDFC010000218.1 GCA_029054535.1 Rikenella sp.
CACCCGAAGGGTGCGCCACCGCGTGGGGTGGCGCACCCGCCCGCTGGGCGGGATTTCCAAACCTTTGCTCTCTTGCTTTGTCCGCGCACCCGTCTCAAGGAGGCGATTCAGGAAGATTCGCTACAAACCGCGATCGCAGATCGCGCGGTCCGTCGCCACCCCCCAGCGACGGCCGCAATTCTCGCTACACTCGTTTGCGACCGCGCTGGCGCCGAACCGAGGCCGCTAAAAATCCGCAGCAACCAGTCGCCCGCGGGAATTTCATAAAGATTTCGCCAAGGGCGAAACTTTTGAAATTCCTCTTCAGGCGGGCGGGCGACGGTGCCGAGCGGCACCCGAACCTGGCTGCCTCTACCCTACCGACTTTGTCCGCGCGCCTGCGAAATCCATCCGCTTCAACTCTCCGTTGAAACGGCGTATTTCGCTTCTTAGGCGTGGCGCGGTGCCGCTCGGCACTCGAAAACCAGAGCTTGCTCGGCAACATGCAAGAACTGCGCTCCCGCGCGGGGCCGCGTGCCCGCGGCGGGCGGGCGATGCTACGCATCACTATAACCGGCACCGAAAAACCACAAAAACGCGGTGGGCAACTATAAGGCTGCGAAAACCCTAGTAAAAAACGCAACACGTCCGATGCTGCGTATCGCTTTATCGTTCTAAAAACAACCTCCGGCCCCGCGCCGGCCGAGCAAGCAAAACAAACCTCTCGACAGCCAAATCCCCCCACAAAAAACTACTCCCTCAACCGAGAGTCGATCACAATAGTAACCGGCCCGTCGTTGACCAACGACACCTGCATGTCGGCTCCGAACCGCCCCGTAGGCACCGGTCGCCCGATCTCCGCAGCGAGCCGTTCCACGAAAGTCTCGTAAAGCGGTATCGCCTCTTCCGGTCGGGCAGCGGCCGTGAACGACGGCCGGTTCCCCTTCCGGGTCGATGCCTGCAAGGTAAACTGGCTCACCACCAACGCTTCGCCCGCGACCTCGACCACCGACCGATTCATCGCCCCCGCATCGTCGGCGAAGATACGCATCCGAGCGATCTTTCCGACAAGCCATTCGAGTTCTTCGACCTTATCCCCCTCGGCCACCCCCAGCAGGACCAGCAAACCGAGGCCGATCCGAGCCACCTCGACCCCGTCGATCGCCACCGACGCCTGCGACACCCGTTGAACTACCGCACGCATGTTTTGTCCTTAACCATCAAGATTCGATAATCACCAGCTCGACATTCAGCATCGAAGCCAGGTCCGAGATAAACTCCAAATACCGCATATCGGCCTGTTTGGAGAGCCTCCCGAGACAAATTTTGTTCGGTTTCAGGATCTTGACACAGTCTTCGATCGCGGCCCGTACGAAGCGCATCCCCTCGACCGAAAAAATCGAATGGCCGAACGCCGACACCAGCGGTCTGTTTTCGGCAAACAGCTCCAGGGTGGGAATAATCTCGACCTGACTTTTCCGCGCCGCGTCGGCCAAGAGCCTGAGCTGCCGCACGCTGTAATATCCGTCGGTCGGATAGAGTCGCTTGGCCGGACCGGCCAGTTCGAGCGACGGACTCTCCATCCGCCAGCTGTCGGAATTGACCAGGATCAGATAGACCTCCTTGGACTTCCCGCCGAGCCGTTTGACGGCCGCTTCCAAGTCGCTTACCGGCCTCAAACTGGTCGCCGCATCCGCCGTCGCCTCGCGATCCCGGGCCGTCGTCCGAGCCCCCCAGTCGGTCGTCGTCCCGCCCTGTATGTAGTATTTTCCGTCGCTTTCGTCCCGTTCGACAGCGTTTTTCAACGCCTCTACAGCATACCGCAACGAATTTTCGGTGGTGAACGAGACCGTAACGAGTCGTGTCCCGACCTCCATTCGCCAGGCATCGTTCCCCGCCGCGCCGTCGATCGCCTGGACCCGGACGAATACGATCTTTCCCTTCGCCTTATTGAAAGCGTTGGAAGCCGCGATCCCTCGCGTGCGCATCCACTTGGCCAGTTCGGTCGGCGTGTTTCGGTGTTCGAAGTCCGAGGTGATGAAAATCGACTTATCGAGCAGGAATCGCTGTCGGGTCTGAAGCGTTTGCCGGGGTTTCCGGGCTCCGGCCGTATTGCGCGACTGGGCGATCGCAACGCCCGATCCCGCAAGCATCGCCACACAGAAAAGCATTCCGATCCACCGTCGCATCGAAACGTTTCGAGTTCTCTTTTTCGAAAGAATCATTCCCAAAGATACGAAAAAATTTTACCTTTATCGTTCCATAATATTTGATTCCGCCGCGCGATGAAAAAAGTCGTTATCATACCTACGTACAACGAGATCGAGAATATCGACGCGATGATCGACCGCGTATGTTCGCTGCCCGAGGATTTCGACCTGCTGGTGATCGACGACGGATCGCCGGACGGCACGGCCGAGGCGGTACGACAGGCAATGGTGCGACATCCGTCGGGACGGATCCACCTGCTCGAACGAAGCGGGAAGCTGGGGTTGGGGACGGCTTATATCACAGGGTTCCGCTGGGCGTTGGAACAGGGGTACGACTATATATTCGAGATGGACTGCGACTTTTCGCACGACCCGAACGACCTGGGACGGCTCTATCGGGCTTGCAGCGAGGAGGGAGCCGACGTCGCGATCGGTTCGCGGTACGTTACGGGGGTCAACGTCATCAACTGGCCGATCGGCCGGGTCATCATGTCGTACTACGCATCGGCCTACGTGCGGCGGGTGCTGGGCATCCCGGTGCGGGACTGCACGGCGGGCTTCGTCTGCTTCCGGGCCGAGGTCCTGCGCACGATCGATCTCGACCGGATCCGCATGAAAGGCTACGGTTTCCAGATCGAAATGAAATACTCGGCATGGCGGCTGGGATTCCGACTGGCCGAGGTACCGATCATCTTCACGGATCGCACCCGAGGCAGCTCGAAAATGAGCAGCGGCATCTTCGGCGAGGCGTTCTGGGGCGTCCTCCGGATGCGCTTCCGAAAAATCAGACCGGCGTCAAAATAGCCTAATCTCTGAATTCGTTTCCTGGGGTTTTTGTAGCAGTTATAGCGATGCTACGCATCGCCCGTCCCGCCGGGGGACGCACAGCGTCTTTTGTTGGGGTTGTCTTCGCCTTATTAGGCGGCCCACGCAGGTCAGTCGCACCCGGTGGGTGTTTTACTTGGGTTCTCTCGACCTTAAGATATTCCGCGCGCGGTCAGAGATTGTTCTTTTAGAGGACAGTAAAGCGATACGCAGTATCGCCGGCTCGCCGCGAGCACGCGGCCCCGCGCGGGAGCGCAGTCGGACACGGCACCGTCGCCCGCCTGCCTAAGAAGGAATTTCAAAAGTTTCGCACTTGGCGAAATCTTTATGAAATTCCCGCGGGCGACGGACGCACAGTGTCTTTTATTGGGTTTCTCTTTGAGAAAATTCCCGCGCGCCACGCCTAAGTAGCGAAATACACCGTTTCAATTTACATTGAAACGGTGTATTTCGCAGGCGCGCGGACAAAG